>DATGFI010000181.1:0-6505 GCA_035309205.1 Planctomycetota bacterium
CGATAGGCGCGGAGCAGACTCGAGAGGAGGTCATTTTCCTCCGTCAGCAGGTCCACCGGATTCCGGGAGATGAATCGGGTATTGGACATGGGACTACTCCGATGGTCAAGGACTCTGCCCCTCGGGATCCTGCCGGGCGCCGGGGGGGGGCGCCTTTCTGGGACTCCTCCGACCGGGAAGAGGTCACGCTTCGGCTGCGCGCCTTGCCGCGCTCGAGGTCGGCGGGATCGGGGACCGAGCCGGGCCCGCCGCGGTCCCCCTGCTTCCGAGCCTGCATCTGGGGCGAGTCGACGGAGGTCGTCGGGGGGGCAACTTCCTGGTTTTTGCTTCCGCCCGAATGCTTCCGGCTCGAGGTCCAGGGGTCGTTCCGCTGCCCCGGCCGCGCTTTCGGCATGCAGCACCTCTCAGGATTCTGATGGGGACGGCGACGCCTTCGTGATGGGTAATGTCGGGCCCCGAGGAACTTCAGCAGCCCCGGGTCAGTACGAGGATCAGAATGACCAGGGGGATCGGGACGCCCAGCGCCCAAAGGAGGATGGCCGGCCTGACTTTGCCGGAGATGGCCACGCGTTTCATGATCAACGCTCCTAACGTCGGTCGCTCGACCACGCTATGTACGCCCTGGACCGTGAATTGTCGCTCTGGGGAAGTCCTTGCCCCGGAGGAACGGCCCGCGTTATCCTGACCGGATGGATCCCCGCGCGGTCCGCTTTGCTCCGTCGGCCTTGTTCCTCCTGCTGCTCCTGACCTACGAGGGAACGGGCGAGTTTCTTCCCACGAACGATGCTTTCGCGAATCTGCACCTGGGGCTCGCCTTGGCGCGCCACCGGAGCTTCGAGCTGAAACCTGAGCAGAGTCCGCACCTCTTCACTTTTGAGTTGGCGACCCCGCTGGGGCCGCAGCCGGTCATCATCCGGCGCTGGGAGGATCCGATCCGGGGTCGGCCGGCCTCGGAGCTTTACGCCCGAGGCGAACTCCGGCTGGCGGCCCCGCCCTATTATCTGGTCCCGGCGACCCGGCCGGGCGTCTTCGCCAGCATCTATGGACCCGGTGCAGGCCTCGCGGCCGCACCGGTCTTTGGCGCCCTGGAGCTGTTCGGAGCGGACCTGACCGAGAATGTCAATCTCCTCTGGCAAGCGGGGAAACTGGTTGCCGCCGTCCTGGTTGCCGGCTCCGCCGTTCTCCTGTACGGGGCTTGCCTGGCCTTTGCCCCTCCGAGCCGAGCGCTTCTGGTGGCCTTCTCCTATGGCCTGGGAACCTGCGTGTGGAGCATGAGCAGCCAATCGCTTTGGCAGCAGGCCCCGACGGTCTTCCTTCTTTCCCTGGGGCTGTTTTTCATGACGCGGGTCGATCGGGGCCGCTGGTGGGCCGCGGGCGCGGGTGCCGCCTTCGCGGGGGCAGTCGTCTGCCGTCCCACCGCGCTCTTGGTGGGCGGGGCCTTCGGCTTCGGGCTGGCGCTGCGCGAGCGCCGGGCCCTGGGACCCTTCGTCCTGGGGTCGCTGCCTCTGGGGATCTTCCTCGCGGTGTACAACGCGAGCATGTTCGGCAGCCCCTTCAAATTCGGGCAGATCGAGACTGCAGCCGCGACCGCCCTCAGCAAGACGGGATCCTCTGCTGTCTGGCAGACTCCCCTATGGGTTGGATTGCCCGGCCTACTCCTCAGTCCCGCACGCGGTCTGCTGGTGTTCTCGCCCTTCCTGGGCTTCGCTTTGTGGGGTGCCTGGCTGGTCTGGAGAGGCGATGGCTGGTGGACCCTCCGACCGGCCAGCGCCGCATTCGCCCTGCTCCTGCTCCTCTCGTCCTGGTGGTTCGACTGGTGGGGGGGGCATTCCTTCTGATATCGGATCCTCGCCGATCTGACGCCTCTTCTGGCGCTGCTCCTCCTTCCGGCCCTGCAGCGGATCCAGGAGCAGCGTCCGCTCCGGCTCGCCTACGTTGCCCTGCTTGTCTATTCCATCGGGGTGCAGCTGATCGGCGCCTTCGCCTATAACAACGACAGCTGGGATGCCCGCGTCGCCTATCAGGTGCGCCTCCCGGGGCGCGCGGATCCGGTTCGACTGCTGGAGGAAGCCGACGGCGTGGCCCTGATACGGGCCAACCCGGGGAGCCAGGGCGAGCTGGTCGAGCTCGATATCGACGTCGCCGAGCACCGGCACCGCCTCTGGTCGCTGACGGACTGTCCGCTGTCGTACTTCACGTCGCACTTCAAAGAGGCCCGCCGCAAGAAGCTGGAGCGGATCGCGCTCACCACCGGGAAGGCCATTCCGTAGCTCCTTGCCGGTCCCTCGACTTCCGACGGGGCTTTCAAGGCCCGCTCCGGAGATGATTACGGGGCGGCCGACTCGAAGGCCAGGAGCGCGAAGGTCGTCGCAAGGAGCGGATCGTCCTCCTTCATCAGGAAGCTGGCATTCTTGAAGGAGCCGTCGCTCCGCTGGCGGGCAGCCAGGCTGCGGAGGAGGTCACTTCTCCACCCTGCCGGTCCGCCTCCGGTCTGATGGAACGCCTGGGCGCTCGCCGCAAGATAGTAATAGAGCATGCCGGTTCGCCACTTCTCGCCCGAGTCGTCGAAGCCCGGGACGACGTCCGACCGGTGGTTCCTGGAAAGCCATGCGACCGCAGACGCGAGGGACGGATCGGCGGGCTTCACGGAAAGCGCCAGCAGGGAAAGGATGGCGTCAGCCGTCGCGGTCCCATAACTTTTCCCGACCCCGGCCTTGTTCGCGTCCAGGACAACCGTCGAGAACATGAAGCCGCCGTCGCCGTTCTGACAGCGCCGAAGATACGTCGAGGCCCGGTCGTCCGGGGCTCCGCCGAGCGCCTGGAGCACATGGCGGGTCATCGAAAGATCGACATGGCCGGGATAGGGCGGCTTCCGGAGGGGGCCTCCCATGCCCCACGCGCCGTAGGGAGCGGAGTCGGGTAACCATCCGTTTTGTTCGGAGAACTGCTGGCGCTTGAGCGCGGCGCGTAGCCGGTCCACCCCGTCCTTCTTTCCCGCGCTCTCCAGGGCCCGCACTGCCAGCGACGTTGCGAAATTCGGGTAATCCTCGAGAGAAGGATCGGAGCGGCCGACCTGACCGTCCTGGTCGGTGCTGGCCCGGATGAAGGACACCGCGCGGTCGACGGCGTCCCGAGGCGCGTCCGGCGCGCCGAGCAGGGCGAGCAAGACGAAGGGGGTGAGCGACTGGCCCGAGCGAAGCAGACCGTAGGTCTGGCTTCGCCAGGCGCCGTCGGGATCTTGCTTCGACCATAGGAACGCGGCGGCTTTCTTGGCCGCCGCCCGCCCGTCGCCCTCCGTCCCGGCCCCTGCGGCAAACGCGGGGAGGAGGGAGATCAGGAGGAAGGATGCGAACGCTCTCATTTCAGCTCTTCGCGGCGGTCCGCTCGGCCAGAAGCGTCATCACCGCGGAACTCGTGCAGGCGACGCGGCCGGTGATGCAATGGTGGCCCGCCCACGTGCCGTCCTGATTCTGCAGCCGAACCAGACGCTCCTTGATCTTGGTATTCCATTCGGCCCATTCTTTGCCGCCGGATCTGAGGAGGCTGTCGCTGATGTTGAGGTAGGAGACGAATTCCTCTCCGCCCATCGAGCCGAAGCCGCCGACGAACGTCGCCGCTCCGAGCCGCGCTCCGGCGGCCTGACGGATCTCGGACTTCTGGGCTTCAGCCAGGACCATCTTCCTTTCTTCCTCCGCGCCCAGCACGGGGCCGGGAGGGGTCCCAGGGGCCGTTCCCGGGGAATCGGCCGATTTCGGGGGCGTCGCGCCGGCGGCCTTTCCGTAAGCGGAGGGCCGGCTGGCCTGCTCGAGGGACTGGGCGGCGACGTAAAGATCGACGCCCGCACCTGTCTCGCGCTTGAATTCCCTTGTCTTCGAATCGAAGTTTCCGTTGGTCCAAGCCTCGACCCGGACGAGGCAGGCGGCGTCGACGTTGGCGCCCTTCTGCTGGGCGGTGTAGAGGCCGCGCGAGGCGAAGGAAGTTCCGATGACCGGGGCCCAGCCGCTGCCCAAGTTCCAGCTGCCGTCCTTCTGCTGGTTCTTCTCGATCTTGACGATGCATTTGTCGAGCGACGCGCGAACGCGCTTCTGTCCGGCTTCGTCCGCCATCCGACCGTCCAATTCCGACAGCAGCATCGTCGAGAGAAACGTGTCGATGTAGGGGCCGAGCTTCCGCTGGATCTGGGTGTTCTGACGCGAAGTCACCTGCAGGCCGTCGACCGTCGACGCCTCGATGTTCTCGAGGACATACTGGACGCCCTTCCGCAGCGCATCGGAATGGGGACCGTCCTTCATCGTCGACCCTGAGCGGAGCAGGGCGAGGCAGACAAGGGAGGTGTTGGCGACGTCGTTGCCGTTGGATTCCAGCCCGACATCCTTGCGATGGTCGCCCTCATTTCCGCCGTCCTGCCCCCAGCCCCCGTCTTTTCCCTGCACCGAGACCAGCCATTTCAGTCCCTTTTCCACGGGCTCCCCTACGGGGACACCCTTCCACGACTCGTGAGGGACGCCGGCCTGGAGCATCTTGGAAGCGGGCGGAGGCTTGGGCATTTCGTCCTGGACAGCGCCCGTCGCCGCGTTGGAGGCCGCGGGGTTGGGCGGTGCGTCGGGGGTTCCCGCCCGCGGACCATCCTGGGTCGACGTGGCGGGACCTTCGAAGCGGATCGCCTGCATACGCTTGGACACGTCCGCGGACCGCTCCGGAGGCTCGTGGGAAGAGCCGCAGCCCGTCCCCAAAGACGTCGCGGCGGCAATGGCCAGGTCGAGCATTCGATTCCTCAGCATTGGCCGACTCCTCACAAGAAAGGTTGAAGATCCCGTTCCAACCTTTAGACGGATGCGGCGCCGGGGGGTTCACAGAAATAGCAAGACGGAGGCCAGGAAAGATCCCGGGAGGCACTCGGAGACCGTATCCGAATGGTGACCAGCGCCCTCCGGCCGGATACACCCGCAACGCGGGTCCCGGGGAAAGGGTCAGACTGGAGGCATCGGGGTCGAGGTGAGCCGCTTCCGCGAGGCGGCAGAGACGGCATAGGCTTCGATCGGAGGCCGTCCGGGGGCTGTTCGCCGGGCCCGACGATACCGGCCCCCGGCCCAAGCCTGCGGACGTGGGCGAAGCGTCAGATCGCGTCGACTCTGTGCCTGGGACTCGTGCGCCGGACCGGAGGCTAGGCGCCGGCGGCCGGGACGGGCCGCGTCACCCGCATCTGGACCGGAGGGGGCGGCGGCGCCACTCTCGACGGGGCCCGCTCTTCCTGGGCGATCGCCTCTCGGATCTTGCCGGCGACATAGACGGCGAAGGGGCCGAAGTGAAGATAGAGCGCCATGAGCGACCCGGCGTAGCGGATGGACGCGGGATTCTTGAACAGCACCTTTGCGAGCGTGCTCCAGAACAACCCGGCGGTCGACCTCCGGAATCCCAGCTTGAGCGCCATGCGGCTGAAGCCCTTCAGCTCCTTCAGCCACTGACGGAACCCCGGCTTGAACCGGCGCTTGGAGGAGTCCAGGCGGCGGCCGACATCCAGCACCCGCGAAAAGTAGCTCTCCGGCGTGTAGATCGTCTCGACCACCTGTAGATAATCTCTGAAGATGTCCGCCCGCGGGCGGCAGGGATCGAAATTGATTCCCGCCGTGCACTGATCGCCCACGCCCTCCGGCGCGACGTCGAAATTCTCATGGAGGCGGCCTGCGGCGGCGAGGCGCCGCGTCAGCTGCGTCGTGGGCAGGGCGAACAGCAGTCCGGCCATGTTCACCGGGATCCCGGTTTCCTCGATGCAGCGGATGATCCCGCGCGCGACGCTGCCTTTTTCCGTGTCGAAACCGATGATGAAGCCGGCATTGACGAACATCCCATGCGCGTAGATCTTGTGGATGCTCTCCGCGATCGATCGGTGGGTGTTCTGGCGCTTCTGCATCGCGACGAGAGTTTCCTCGTCGGGGCTCTCGATGCCGACGAAGATCGCAAAGAATCCGACCTCCTGCATAAGCTGCATGAGCACCGGATCGTCGGCGAGATTGATGGACGCCTCGGTGGTGAACTCGAACGGCCAGTTGCGCTCCTCCAGCCACTTCTTCAACTCGGGGAGAAACTGCTTCACCAGCTTCTTGTTCCCGATGAAGTTGTCGTCGACCAGGTCCACATGCCCGCGATAGCCCAGGTCGTAGAGCTTCTGGAGCTCGCCCAGGATCTGGACGGAGCTCTTGGCGCGCGGGATTTTCCCGAATAGCTCGATAATATCGCAGAACTCACAGCTGAAGGGGCAGCCGCGGCACCACTGGATCCCGATGTGGTTGTACCGGTCGAACTTGAGCAGGTCGAAGCGCGGCGTCGGTGACGCCTGCACGTCGGCCTTGCGGGCATCCTGATAGATCTTGCGGGGCGTGCCCGCGGCCAGGTCCGCGAGGAACTGGGGGATCGTCACCTCCCCCTCGCCGAGCACGAGGTGGTCCGCGTCTGCGTACAGGTGGGGACTGGAGGTCGCGTCGGGACCGCCCACCACGACCCGCTT
>DATGFI010000182.1:0-2747 GCA_035309205.1 Planctomycetota bacterium
CGGGCAGCCTCTGCTATCGGTGAGAGTGGCGAAAATGTCGTAACTCATCGTCTTCCTCCCCTATTCCTCTTGCACCACCGCCAACAGGCGGTGCTTCGGTTGAAAACCCAAGATAAGACGGGCCGGCGAGGAATCCGAAACGCAAAATCAGGCTTCCTGGGGAACAAAATTCCGCGAAGAAGGTGCAATCCTGGGGCTTTCTCGGAATACTCCTTGGAGACCGATCGAGCAGTGGAGCTTCAGATCCCCTGTCAGGAGATCATCGTGGTGAGTGTTCGAAAGATCCTCTGGCGACTGGCGTTCGTTCTTTCCGTGGGAGTCCTCGCCGGGACCGCCCCGGCGGACGCCCGGGAACGGGCGAACCCCGAGCCGGGCCCTTCGGGTTATCACCTGCTCAAGAAAGTTCCTCTCGACGGCGAGGAAGGCTGGGATTACCTCTCGCTCGACCCGGTGGGGCGCCGGCTTTATATCTCGCGAGAGAACCGCGTGCTGGTCTTCGACCTGGCCACGGAGACCGCGGCGGGAGAGGTCCGCGGCTTGAGCGGCGCCCATGGGATCGCGATCGCCGCGGACCTGGGTCGCGGATTCGCGACGAGCGGGAAGGACGGGTCCTGCGTCATCTTCGACCTGAAATCCCTGAAACCCGTGGGACAGGTCAAGACCGGAAAGGGTCCCGATGCGATCCTCTTCGATCCGGCCTCAAAGAGGGTCTTCGCCTTCAATGGAGGAAGCGACAGCGCCTCGGTCATCGATGCGGCGTCCGGCATGCTCGCCGGCACCGTCAGCCTGGGAGGGGCTCCGGAGTTTGGGGTGGCCGATGCCGCGGGGAGGGTCTACGTCAACATCGAGGACAAGAACCAGATCGTGGTGATCGACTCCCGGAAGCTCTCGGTCGTGGCCCGCTGGTCGCTCGGCACGGGCCAGAAGCCGACGGGTCTGGCGATCGATCGGAAGAACCGTCGGCTCTTCAGCACCTGCCGGGATTCGAAGACGATGGTTGTCCTGGACGCGGATCTCGGGAAAGTCCTGACAAGCCTGCCCATCGGGAGCGGCGTGGACGCCGCGGAGTACGATCCGGAGACTGCGCTCGCGATCGCCTCGAACGGGGACTCCACGATGACGGTCGTTCACGAGGAGAGTCCGGCGAAGTTCACGGTTCTGGAGAGCGTTCAGACCGGGGGAGGCGCGAAGACGATGGCCCTCGATCCCAAGACCCACCGCGTCTATCTGGTCTCCTCGGATCCGGGGAAGGCGAAGAAGGAGGTCTTCCTCCTGATCTATGAGAAACAGGGTTGAGGGCGAGGTCCCCGCGCCGCACGGGGAATCCCGCCTCAGTTCCCGGGGGGGGGACGAGTGATGGGCCTGGTTCCGAGCCTCCTTTTCTCCCTGGCCCTGCTCCAGGGGGACGAGCCGGCGGTCGACTCCCTGCCGGCGGATCTGCCGGCGATCCGGTACCATCTCACCGCCAGGCCCTGGAAGGCGCTGGGGATCCCGACCAGCGCGTACCTCGACCGCATCGAGGCGGAATGCCGGTACTGGGCGAACCACGAAGATCCGACGGGCGCCGTCATCGACCCGTTCAACAAGCGGGAATGGCAGTATGCGACTCCCTACTTGGCGTACGCGGTGGGGACCCTCCTTCTGGCCGATCGCGCGAGGGATCTCCTGGGGAAGGGGGTGCTCGCGATGGATCACGCCTGCGGGAACTTCGCCGCCGGAAAGGCGGACGGGCACAACGAATTCTTCGTTCCCCCGCTGACGGGGGCCCTGGCCCTGTACGCTCCCTTCGTTCCGGCCGCGAAGGTCGCGCTTTGGCGGACCCAGCTGAGCACGAGCTTCCGTCCGGGAGGGACGAACAATTGGCGCACCTATTTCATGAAGGGAGAGTGGCTTCGCGCGCAGGCCGGTCTCCTCAGTCTGGACTCGGCAAAGACCGAGATCGAGGCGGACTGGTTGGGAAGCCAGGCGCTCCGGATCGCGCCCAGCCGCTGGAACCTCTACCACGACACCTCGTCGGTCCCGGATTCCCTGGCCGTGGAAGCGGTGGGCCGCGGCAACCTGCTCGCGCTCCTTTCCCTCGGTTACAGCGGTCCCAGCCGGGCCGCCATCGAGGCGGCGGTCCGTCGGGGGACCCTGACCAGCCTCCTCACGCAGGATCCGACGGGACAGGCTCCGACGAACGGGCGGACGGACGACCACGTGTGGGTGGACGTGGGCTATCAGCTGGCGTTCGAAACGATGGCCGAGGAGGCCCAGGCCCGGGGAGATGCCTGGAGGGCGGGGCAATACCGCCATGCGGCGGAACTGGCGTTCCAGAACATCGAGCGCTGGCGCCGCTCCGAGCCCCAGTGGAAGGGGAGCTTCTTCGTCACGAAGAACAAGTTCGATCCCGCCCTCCGGGTCGGCTACCAGACCGCCAGCCAGTACAGCAACTACAACGGATCGATCCTCTATCACACGGCTGAGGCCTATCACACGAGAAAGTCCCAGATCGCGGAGAATCCGGCTCCGGTCGAAATCGGCGGCTACGCGTTCGCCACCGATCCCTCCTTTTCGGCGGCCTTCGCCAATGCCGGGGGCATGGCGATCGAGATCGACCTCCGGGGAGCGACGAAGCTCGTTTATGACCATTACTGGAGCTCGCTCGGAATCGTGCGCCTGGGAAGACCGGGCTGGGAGACGCGCCTGGGACCCTCCGCCGGCGTCCGGGATGCCTCCTCGGGGATGGGCATCAGCTTCGCGCCGAC
>DATGFI010000183.1:0-4046 GCA_035309205.1 Planctomycetota bacterium
TCTCTCGTGGCGCCTGCCCCGGATCGTGGGCATGGCTCAGGCCCAGCGGATCGTCTATGAGGATCCGGATATCGACGCCGATGAGGCCCATGCGCTGGGCATCGTCCACCAGGTGGTTCCCCAGTCGGAGCTCGTCAAGAATTTCGAGACGCTGGTCGAAAAATCGAAGCTGCAGAGCCGCTCGCTCTTTGCAAAGAATCGCCATCTGCTCCTGGAGAGCCAGTCGCGGACGCTGGGGGAGGCCTACGAGGCGGAAGCCCTGGCGATGAAGATCTCCGCCGGGACTCCCGACGGCCGAGAGGGGATCGACGCCTTCGTCGCCAAGAGGCCGCCCAAGTTTACTTCATGAAGACCGAGGCCCTCAAGGTCATCGTCGCGGAGCTGGATCTCCAGACCGATCTGTGGTGGCTGGCGATGATCCTGACCGGATTCCTGTCGACCTTTCTGGCCGCCTTCGGATTCCCGAGCGCGGGCAGCTTCTTCGTGTGGCTCGCGGTGCTCGTTCGCCTGGCGATCGTGGCGGGGGTGTCGCAGCAGCCCTATGGCGCGGTGTTCGTCCGCCTGCTGCCGCTCGGACTGGCGGTCGGCTGCTTCGCCATCTTCGGCGACTACATGCTCGTCAACTGGAGCGACCGGGCCCAGCGCGTCTATCCCGAGCATTCGGGGGTGCTCCTGTCATCGCCGCTCTACATCCCGCTTCTCTGGTCGTGCCTCTTCATCGAGTTCGGGTACACCATCCTCCGCATCTATGGACTCATGACCAAACACCTGACCGGCGACCTTCCGTTCTACGGAGCGATGCTCCTGGGAGGACTGATCGCGGCGCTGTGGACGGCATGCACGGATTTCTGGGCGGTGAAGGCGAAGTGGTGGACCTACCAGACGGAGGACTCGGTGGTCCTGGGGGGGGCCTGTGCGCTCTACGTCGTGATCGCGACCTTCTTTATCTTCTGCGCCTTCCTGCCTCTGTTCCTCGGATACCTGTCCTGTGCCGGCAGCCGGCTCTACGCGTCGGTCCGGTACGGCCTGACCTTGGACTGGTGATCTTCGTGAGCTACATCGCCGCGCATCTACTCGTCGAGCATAAGATCTGAGGATGAAGCCCCGGGCCTCGAGCATTAGCGAAGAGGGAGCATGAATCTCACGGCCCGAGCATGAGGAGAGGTGAGCCATGGCGCTGACGCCATCGACCATGTTGCCGCTGGGGACGGCGGCTCCTGATTTTTCGCTGACGGACACGGTCAGCGGAAAGAAAATGAGCCTGGCGACCTGGAAGGACCGGAAGGCGCTCCTGGTGATGTTCATCTGCAACCACTGTCCCTACGTCAAGCACCTGAAGCCCGGTCTCGTCCAGCTCGGGAAGGACTACGAAAAGAAGGACGTGGCGATCGTCGCGATCAGCTCGAACGATCCGGTGACCCATCCGGAAGACTCGCCCGAGGAGCTGGGCCGGGAGGCGAGGTCGCTCGGATACCGGTTTCCGATGCTGTTCGACGAGACCCAGAAGGTGGCCCAGGCCTACCAGGCGGCCTGCACGCCGGACTTCTTCGTGTTTGATGCGTCACGGAAGCTGGCGTACCGGGGACAGTTCGACTCGAGCCGACCGGGCAACAACCAACCGGTCACGGGCTCGGACCTCCGGGCGGCGCTGGACGCGGTGATTGCCGGGAAACCCGCGTCCTCAAAGCAAATGCCGAGCATCGGCTGCAACATCAAGTGGCGGGCGGGCAACGAGCCCGCCTACTCCAAGTCTTAGCGCCGATCTTCGCGGGCCGTTCCTTCCGTCCGGCATTCCGGCCCGCGCTTTTCTCGTGGCGGGGTCGAACGCGGTCGACCTAGGCAAATACGAGGAATTTCAGCCACTGAACCGGGAAGTCCCGCAGCCTATCGCCGATAATCGAGAACGCAGGGAAACGTCATTCGCAGACGTGAACCATCTGCGGCTTTCGCTCATGATTCTGTAGTGGCAAGACATCACCTCTGCGGGTAATATTTCTACGCGTCTTTAGTATCGTCGTACAAGACCCCCACGATAAGAAGAAAGCCTAGATTAGGAGACCTTCAGTGAGAGCTACGTCGACCCTGCTTGCGGTGCTGACCACCCTCGTCCTCCTGGCCGGCTGCGAGGTGCATGTCGTCCATCGAGAAGCGCCGCCGCCTCCTCCGCCCGTTTGCGCGACCTGCCACGGCTCCGGGGCCGTCGGCTGCGGCACCTGCGGCGCGCGGGGTACGGTCGTCGTGACGTCCAACTGCGGCGCCTGCGGCGGCGCCGGGTCGCTCACTTGCGCCACCTGCAATGGTGCCGCGGTATTCGCCTGCGCGAAGTGCAAGGGGACCGGCGAGGTCGCCGAGCTCGGCGTCGGAAAGATCCTCGAGGTCAAGATCCAGTGCAACAAGTGCCAAGGCAAGGGCAAGCTCGCCTGCGGTGCGTGCGGCGCGTCGGGCAAGATCGGCTGCAGCTCCTGCGGCGGGAGCGGCAAGATCACCACGCAGGCCAACTGCGGGACCTGCCAGGGCACGGGGAGGATCCAGTGCCCCACCTGCCACGGCAATACCGGTGCCCAGCGCGTGGTCGTCGTCCAGCCTCCTCCGCCCCCTCCTCCTCCCCCTCCGGCCACCGAGATCGTGATCACGGAGAACGATGAGGTCCATGACGTCATCTACCGGGAGTATTTCGGTTGCAGCGACGTGGAGATCTACGCCTATCCCCATTACCGTCGCTACTACGCGGTGAGCGACGACGATCTTTACTTCATCACGTTCGTCGCCCGCAGGCGCGGGATCAGCTTCGACGCCTGTTTCCATTCGTACTACTATGATTGCGGCCGCAACTACGACCGGCTCGTCGTCACCTACAGCATCCCCCGGACCACCTTCTTCTGTTCAGTGGGCGTCGGCGTGAACTCGTACCCGCCGGTCTACCAGCGCACCTACGTCGCTTACCAGCAGGGGAACGCAGCCAACCTGACGATCCAGAACAACGAATACGTCGCCCTGGTCCATATGAAGGTCGCGGTTGAGTATCAGGGCCATCCTCCGGCCACGTACTTCGCTCAGGTGAATGCCCACGGAGGGAATACCGGACAGGTCATCGTCGCCAACCGCGAGTCCTGCGGGAAGGGCGGCCTGACCGCGACGGGGGCAAAGGTCACCGTCACGGCGCAGCGCCCCTGGACCATGCCGCCGGCCCAGAAGCAGGCCTGGCACGATGATCACAAGGCCCAAGTTGTCAAACACGAAGGCACCTTCCAGGAAAAGCACAAGGAGCAGGTAACCAGGGTCCAAGCCCAACCCAAGGCCGCTGCCCAGGGGAATGCCCCGAAGAACGAACCCGCGGGCGGCGCGCAGAAGACCCCCGCTCAAAGTACGCCAGGGGCCCCCGAGCCAAAAACGGCGCACACCCCAGAGCGACCGGAGCAAAGTGCCCCAGGACAGAAGCACCCTCCGGGAGACGGCGATCCTAAGGTGCAAAAGCAGCCTGCCGGCACTCCGGGGCAGGTGCAGGGGGAGAAGCATCCGCAGGGAGAAGCCGACCCCAAATCCCCCAAGCAAGTCCAGGGCAGTCCCCAAGGTCAGCAGCCCCCGCAGAAGCAGGCCGAAGGCGCCAAACAGCCTCCGCAGAAGCAGGCCGAGGGCGCCAAGCAGCCCCCGCAGAAGCAGACCGAAGGAGCCAAGCAGCCGCCTCCGAGGGAAGAGAAAAAAGGAAAGAACGAGGAGCAGGAGAAGGACAAGGAGAAAGGGAAGTAAACCTTGAGGGGTCCAGCCGGGGATGCTGGACCGGGGGAGCCCTGAACCTCGTCAGCGGCCGCTTCCCTACTTCGGAACCCGGGCTGCTCCCGGATTGGGGGTTCGCTCCCCGCGCGTCCGCTCGTCTTGACGACGCATTGCCTCGAGCAGGAGGGTCATCGTCGCCACCTTGAGGGTTCGCGGCTCCTGGCGCTGGATGGATCGGAAGGCAAACCGCGCGGTTGACCAACCGGCGATCTCGAAGAAGGCGTCCTCGCCCTGGAGCGTTTCCGTCCAAGCGTGCACGGCCTCGCCGTCTT
>DATGFI010000184.1:0-5239 GCA_035309205.1 Planctomycetota bacterium
GGCCCGGCCGGCTTTGCCATGATTCATGAAATCCTCGCAGTCGGCCCGCTGCAGTGCAACTGCCACATCCTCGCCGACGAGGCCTCGAAGGAGGCGGTCGTCGTCGATCCCGGCGACGAGCCGGACCTGATCCTCCGGCGCGTGAAGGGCTACACCGTCCGCTCCCTTCTGCACACCCACTGTCACTTCGACCACATGACCGGGACGCGCAAGGTCGCCGAGGCGACGGGCGCGGAGATTCTGATCCACAAGGCGGACAAGGCGTACTATGACTCCCTGGCCGGCCAGTACCGGATGTTCGGGATGGCCCAGGCGGTCGACGATCCGCTTCCGGTCGGGCGCTTCCTGAAGGACGGCGACCGCATCGAATTCGGGAAGCAGGCGCTCCGGGTGATCCATACCCCGGGCCACACCCAGGGAAGCTGCTGCTTTCACACGGAGGGCTTGGTCCTTTCGGGCGACACCCTCTTCCGTCGCGGGATCGGTCGGACCGACCTGCCCGGGGGCAATGCGGAGGAAGAGCTGGAGTCGATCCGGACGCGGCTCTTTACGCTCGATCCGGAGACGGTGGTCTTTCCCGGGCACGGTCCGGAGACCCGAATTTCGGACGAGCGAACGGAGAATCCGTTCTTATAGAGCCGCGGAGCTTGTCTCGCCAGAGACCCATCAGGAGAAGGACCGGCACGGACAGATGCAGGAAGGCGCGCGACGAGGTCCAGAATAGGAGCTGAGCCGCCCGGAGGGGAGGGAAGGGCGACGCCGCCGCCGCGGGATCCCCGAGTTCCCCCGCTCGTTTGAGCAGGCACGTCATCTCGAGCCCATCAAAGTGGAGCATCATCGCGCCGACTCCTCCGTGAACCACGAGTGCAATCCACCATGCCGCTTCATTCCCCTTGAGGAGGCCGATCAGAATCAGAAGGAACACGGCGCCGTAGGCGCCCGAACAGAGGCCCGGACTGGTGCTTCCCAGACGCGGTTCGAAGGAAGCATTGACGAGGATTTCGTGGAGCCAGTGAAGGCAGAGAATGCCCATGGCGACCAGGGCGGCCCTCGTCTCCCCGGCCCGTGGGGGAGGCGCGACGGGTCCTGGGAGAGCCCCTAACCGCCTCACGATCATGAGACGCCGGGCTCTCGGTGCTGTCCAGTCGCGATTTGTTGCAGAGGGGACGGCGTGGTCGGTATCATCGAAGGCTTAGCGGAGGATAGAGGCATGACGACGACGCGGATCAAAGTGGGCGGCAACGATGCGCGGGTGAAGGAATTGAAAACGCTGGTCGAGCGCGACCCGCTCAACGTCAACCAGCGGTTCATGCTCGCCGCGGCACTCGAGTCCAACGGCAAGGTCGACGAGTCCGTCAAGGAGCTCGCGGTTTGCATCGAGAAAGGTCGCCGCAACTTGGGCGTCGCCCACTGCAACTACGCGATGTCGCTCATGAAGGTCAACAAGCCCGAGGAGGCGCTCCGGCATTTCGACCTTGCGATCGAGACGGATCCCTCGAACGCCAGCTTCTACCTGAACAACAAGGCCTCCGCGCTCACCCAGATCGGCCTGCACGACAAGGCTCGCGCCATCTATGCGCAGATCCTCGACCGGAAAGATCTGTCGAAGGAAACCCAGCGCATCGTGATCAAGCGGGTGGCCGACATGAAGCAGCCGCCGAAGAAATAGCCGGGGCGGGCCGTCCCCGCTTCCTAGGGCTTGATCATCCCCTTCTTCAGCAGGTCATCCATCGTCTTGGGGCGCAGCGCCTCGACGCATTGCCAGAAGATCACGCCGGTCACCTCGCAGTCGCCGATCGAGCGGTGACGCTCCTTGAACTTCACCTTGAAGTGGTAGGCCAAGTTGTCGAGGTTGTAGGTGGGCAGCCCGGGCTTCACCTTTCGCGCCAGAAGGATGGTGTCCAGGGCGGGCATTGCCAGTTTGGCCATCCCGGCCCGTCCAAACTCGCTGTTGAGGAAGGCGACGTCGAACTCGGCGTTTTGCGCGACCAAGATGCTGCCCGCCATGAACTTGCGCAGGTCTGCCGCGATCTTGTCAAAGCTCGGCGCATCCTTCAGCATGTCGTCGGTGATGCCGTTCTTCGAGCGGGCGGCCTCGGGCATGGGACGCCCGGGCTGGATCATGGAATGGAATCGGCTGTCTTCCTTGCCGCCGATGAGCCGGATGGCCCCCACTTCGACCACCCGGTCTTCCGCCGGGAGGAGGCCCGTGGTCTCGACGTCGATCACGACGAAGGGAGAGGTTTTCGGGTCGAACATGGCGGGACATCCTATCGGCGCGGTCGCAAATCCGCCAGCAGAAACGCGGATTGTTGCCGGGCCGGCAATTCCCTATAATCCGGGGCACCCGTGGAGAAGTCAACCGTCGAGCGGAGTCTCGACGCCTCGATAAGGGACGGCGCCTCGTACAACGTGATGGTAGGGTTCGGGGAACTCTACGTCGGGGCGTGCGCCGTCTCCCTCGGAGCGCCGGACACGCTGGTCGCGCTCCTGTCCACCATTCCCCTCTTTCTCGGGTCCTGCGCCCAGTGCATCACGCCGTCCCTGATCGACCGCAGCGGGCGGCGCCGACGCTGGTACATGCTGGGCTCGATCGTCCAGGCCCTGGCCTGGATCCCCATGGCTTCCTCCGTCCTGGTCGACCGGACCCGGGGCTTCTGGATGCTTCTGGGCGGCTTCGTCCTTTATTTCATGATGATCCAGTTCACGGTCCCCGCGTGGCTGAGCGTGATGGGAGATCTTGTCGCTCCCGAATCCCGGGGGCGCTACTTCGGCCGCCGCACCGCTTTCGGGATCCTGCTCCAATTCTTTGCGGGTGTCCTGGGCGGGCTGGGCCTGTGGATCTTCAAGAAGCACGGCCTGGAGCAGTGGGGCTTCGTTACCATCTTCTGCGCGGCCTTCTTCGCGCGCTGGGCCTCCGTCTACTTCCTTTCCAAGATGGTGGAGCCCCCCTACACGCCGCGCGAGGATGAGTCGTTCACCCTGTGGATGTTCCTCCGGAGGCTTCCGCATTCGAACTTCGCGAAGTTCGTGGTCTTCGTGGGGTGCCTCACCGCCTCCGCCCAGGTGGTCGGCTGTCTCTTCCCCCTGTATTGGCTGCGGACGCTGAACTATCCTTATTGGTGGCAGTACACGGCCTGCGTCACGGCGCTCACCGTCGTCCAGATTCCCGCGCTCCTCTTCTGGGGAAAAATGGCCGACCGCTACGGGAATAAGCGGGTGCTGACGGTGACGGCGGTCGCGATCGCGATCCTGCCCGGCCTATGGCTCCTTTCGACGAATGTCTTCCTCTCCATCTTCCTCCAGATGTGGTCGGGGTTCTTCTGGTCGGGGTTCAACCAGAGCGTGCAGAATTTCCTCCTCGACGCAGTGACGCCCCCCAAGCGCGCGCGGTGCAACGCCTATCTGAGCCTGATCACGAACTTCGGGCTGCTCGTGGGCGGAGTCTCGGGCGCCGTCGCCATCAACTATGTGCCGAGGGAGTTCGGGCTGCTGCATCTTCCATACCCGTTTTGGACCCTGCTCATTCTCTCGTTCCTCCTGAGGTCCACAACGGTGCTGGTCTTCCTTCCCCTCTTCCGGGAGGTGCGCGACGTGCCGAAGATCAGCGTGGTGGAGATGCTCTACAGCACGACGCGGGACAGCGCCGCGGGCGCGGTGAATCTGATGGCGAGCCTCGTCCAGCGTGGCGGACGAGAAAGCTGAGGCGGACGAAATTCCTTGCGTCCGTCCGGGCTCGGCACTACGCTGAGGGCACGATGAATTCTCTGGTCGACCTCCTGGCCTGCCCCCTGTGCAAGCTGGGCTTGGACGAGCTCCAGGCCCGCGCGATGGAGTACAGCATCTATCTGATGCTGGCCCTCATCTATTCGCTTGCCGGGATCTTCGGATACAAGGTGATCCGGATGATGAATCGCGAGGAGCGCGAGCTCCGGGTGAAGGAGAAGGCGACCGACCTGCCCCCGGCTCTTTCCGCCCGGGAAGCCCAGCCGGAGCCGGCCCCGCGACCCGAAGCCGTCAACTCCTAGCCCCCCCCGTCGCCCTAGCGGCAGCGCAGCAGGCTCATGATCGCGAACG
This sequence comes from Planctomycetota bacterium, assembly GCA_035309205.1. Lineage (GTDB taxonomy): Bacteria > Planctomycetota > MHYJ01 > MHYJ01 > JACPRB01 > JACQFK01. The sequence goes on from DATGFI010000184.1 coordinate 4,078, forward strand.
ATGTTCCCCACGGTTTTCCGTAATCGTAGAGATGGAAATCCCACCAGGAGCCGTCGGGTTCCTGGTGCGGGAGGATGAAGGACCGCAGCTGCTCGCGGTAATCGGCCTTGTCGGCGAGCCCCTCGATCAGGCGCGACGCGTAGTAGTGTCCGAAGTAGTAGTAATAGCCCGCCGTGAAGTACCACGCCTCGTGCGGCATCGGCCGCTTGCGGCCGATCTCGATGAATCGGTGCTCGCGGAAGAGCCGCTCCAGGCCTTCCCGGATCTGCGGCTCCCCGATGCCGCCCTCGTTCCACAGCGACATCGCATAGTAGCCCGACTGCGTCCTCCCCAGGCTGCCCTTGTCTTGGTTGGCCAGGTGCCGCGGGTGATAGCGGAAGTCGCTTCCGTAGAGAAAGCTTCCGTCCGGATTCTTCATCTCCTTGAGCCGGGCCAGGGCGCGGCGGATCATTCCCTCGGGCACCGCAATCCCCGCTGCCTTCGCCCGGTAGAGCGCGACCAGGCCCGCCGCCGTCGCGAAACTGACCGGCTCCATCGACGGCCGTTCCGTGCCGTAAACGAAGTCGTAGTAGTTCCAGCCGCCGACATAGGTCTCGTACATCTCCAGCCGGTGAAGGTGCCAATCCGCCGCCTGGCGGTAGGCGTCCACCCGATCCTGGGCCCAGGCGAGGGACAGCGCCTCCAGCGCGTAGATGTGCGCCCAGATGTTGTAGATTTCCATCCGATTGGCGCGGCGGACGCCCTGGTAGGTCGAGAGGTACGCGAGACCGCGGCCCGAGGCCTTCGTCTCGCCGGCCTCGCGGAGCGCCATCACGCAGAGCGCTGTCGCTCCGACGCGGAAGGCATCGTGGGAGCCGGGGACCGACGCCATCACGTCGAAGTCCGTCGTCTCGCGACCCTGGCCCCAGGAACCGTCGGGGCTCTGCGAGCCGGCCAGGTAGTCGACGCCGTCCCGGATCGCGCCGTCGACCGACCGCTCGTAGACGGTGTCGCCCGGCGCGCCGCAGCCTGCCAGGAGGGCCAGGAGAAGGAACGTCCGCCTCATTTTCCCCCGGAAACCTTTTCGCCAGGCTCGAGGCCCGCCTTGATCTGCGTCATCTTGCCGTCGCTCTTCCCGACGGTCACCTCCCGAGGGGCCATCTTCCCGTCCTTGGCGCAGACG
>DATGFI010000185.1:0-4596 GCA_035309205.1 Planctomycetota bacterium
CCTCCTGAACCGGCTCAAGCAGTCCCTCTCCAAAGGTGAAGATGTCCAGGAGTTCAACGATGCACCCGAGATGGCCTGGCAAGTCACGCCGGGCGCCGACCCGATCCGAGCGAATCTGGCACCGCCGGGTTTGGACGTCGACTATTACTCAATCCCCGTCCCCGCGCCGCCCGCCGCGGAGGGCACCCCGGCGCCCGCCGCCCCTCCCCGGCCTATCCGGATCAAGATCAGCATCCCGCGCCCGAACGGTGCCGGCCTTCCCCTGAAGGTGACATTTCACGACCTCCAGCGCAAACCGCTCCAGACGGACGTGGTCACGACGTCTGGGGACCTCCAGTACACCGTGAATGCCTACGGAAACTACCTGTTCAAAGTCGAGTCCAATCTTCCGGACCTGCCCTGGCCACCTGACACCCGATACGGCCTGAGCGTCCAGATCGAGCGATAGACCCGCGGCCGGTCCGCGACAGCGCGTTATCTTGACATTCCAGCGGAACCCCAGTTAAATACCGCCCAACTTTCCGGAACCCCGTCCTTTCGATCCTACTCATAAGGAGGCGTTCGTGAGACGCAGGTTCGGCCGACTTCCCAGTCCGCTGCTCCTCCTCCTCGGCTTCGGATTCATCGGTGCGCTCGGGGGCAGCCTTGCGTTCGCGGACGAAGCGGACCTGGCGATCCCCGACCTCCACAAGGGCTCCTTCACCCTCGGCGGCCACGTCATCACGGCGTGGAATCTCCTCCTGTACGGCGCGATCGTCATCACCGGAACGCTGGGGATCAGCCTGCTTCTGAGGCATCAGATCCGGGTTCTGCCGGCCCATGCGTCCATGCTCAAGATCGCCGACATCATCTTCGAGACCTGCAAGACCTACCTCATCCAGCAGGGCCGCTTCCTCCTGATGCTCTTCGCGATCATCGGGTCGGCGATGACCTATTATTTCATGGGCCTCCAGCACAAGGGGCTGGGCACCGCGCTCCTGGTGCTCTTCTTCTCCGTCGTCGGCATGGGAGGATCCTACGCGGTCGCCTGGTTCGGCATCCGGGTGAACACCTATGCCAATTGCCGCACCGCGTTCGCGGCCCTTCGCGGGAAGCCCTGGGACGTCGTCTCCATTCCGCTCCGCGCCGGCATGTCGATCGGCCTGTACCTGATTTCCCTCGAGCTGGTGATGATGGTCTTCATCCTGCTCTTCCTGCCGCGCGACATCGTCGGATACTGCTTCCTCGGCTTCGCCATCGGGGAATCGCTGGGCGCCTCAGCCCTTCGCATCGCGGGCGGAATCTTCACGAAGATCGCCGACATCGGATCCGACCTCATGAAGATCGTTTTCAAGGTCAAGGAGGACGACCCGCGCAACCCCGGCGTCATCGCGGACTGCACCGGGGACAACGCGGGCGACTCGGTCGGCCCCACCGCCGATGGCTTCGAGACCTACGGCGTGACGGGCGTCGCCCTCATCTCCTTTATCACGCTGGCCATCACGCAGAAAATAGCGGGCAACTGGGAGGAACTGCAGGTCAAGCTCATCGTCTGGATCTTCGCGATGCGCTTCCTGATGGACTTCATGTCCGGCTGCTCGTACTTCATCAACGAGGCCATCTCGAAGGCCAAGTACACCGGCATGAAGATGTTCGACTTCGAACAGCCGCTCACGCGTCTCATCTGGATCGCCGCGATCCTCTGCATCACCACCTCGTTCGGCATGAGCTGGCTCCTGATCGGTGACCTGTCGGTGACGAAGCTCGACGGATCGTCCGTCGCGCTCCCCTCGCTCTGGTGGCAGCTGGCCGGGATCATCAGCTGCGGAACGCTCGCGGCGGTGCTCATTCCCGAATTCACGAAGGTGTTCACGAGCTCCCATTCCAGACACGTTCGCGAGATCGTGACCGCGTCGCGAGAAGGCGGAGCATCGCTCACGATCCTCTCCGGTCTGGTGGCCGGCAACTTCAGCGCCTTCTGGATGGGCCTTCTGATCGCGGCCCTCATGTCGGTTGCTTACTTCATCAGCGGCCACGCGCTGCATGACATGCTCGGCTCCTACGCGGCGACCTTCGCGTTCGGCATGGTGGCGTTCGGTTTCCTCTGCATGGGTCCGGTCAATATCGCCGTCGACAGCTACGGCCCGGTGACGGACAACGCGCAGTCGGTGTTCGAGCTCGCGCAGACCGAGAACATCTCCGGCATCAAGGAGGAGATCAAGAAGGACTTCGGCTTCGAGCCCGACTTCGAGCACGGCAAGCACCTGCTGGAAGCGAACGATTCGGCCGGCAACACCTTCAAGGCGACGGCCAAGCCGGTGCTGATCGGCACCGCGGTCGTGGGCGCGACCACCATGATCTTCTCGATCATCCTCCTTCTCGAGAAGGCGGGGATGCTGCATCTAAGCCTGACGGATGCGCCGGTGCTGCTGGGCCTCATCAGCGGCGGTGCGGTGATCTACTGGTTCTGCGGCGCCTCGATGCAGGCGGTGACCACCGGCGCCTACCGCGCCGTCGAGTTCATCAAGAAGAACATGGACCTCACGAAGAAGGAAGCGGACATCGAGGACTCCAAGACGGTCGTCCGGATCTGCACCCAGTACGCCCAGAGCGGCATGTGGAACATCTTCATCGCGCTGATGACCTTGACACTGGCATTCGCGTTCTTCGACCCGAACTTCTTCGTGGCCTACCTGATCTCGATCGCGGTCTTCGGTCTCTACCAGGCGATCTTCATGGCCAATGCGGGCGGCAGCTGGGACAACGCGAAGAAGCTGGTCGAGGTCGACCTGAAGGAAAAGAACACGCCCCTCCATGCGGCCACCGTGGTGGGCGACACCGTGGGCGACCCGTTCAAGGACACCAGCTCCGTCGCTCTTAACCCGATCATCAAGTTCTCGACGCTGTTCGGGCTCCTGGCCGTCGAGATCGCGCTCAAGATCAAGGAGTCGGCACACGCCGGCACGGGCTCGGACTTCTCCCCCTACGTGGGCGTCGTCATGCTGATCGCGGGGCTTGCCTTCGTGTGGCGTTCCTTCTACGCGATGCGGATTCCCGAGAAGGACGCGCCTCCGGCCGGGGCGCACTGATCCGTGGCTAAGCCGACCCCGCGCCAGCTGGCCCTGATCGCCGCGGAGATCTGCGACGACAAGAAGGCCAAGGATATCATCATCCTCGACGTCCGGAAGGTGACCACGATCTCGGACTACTTCATCATCTGCTCAACCTCCAACGAACGCCAGGCGCGCGCCATCGCCGAGGAACTGCGCCTGAAGATGCGCGAGCTGGGGAAAGTCCAGATGGGCGTCGAGGGCATGCAGGACGGACGTTGGGTGCTTCAGGACTTCGCCGACATTGTCCTTCACGTCTTCCACGAGTCGCAGCGCGAGTTCTACGATATCGAGGGTCTCTGGGCCGACGCCAAACAGGTCCGCTGGAAAAAACCCGGCCGGAAGTCGTAGGATAGCCTTCCATGTCCCTGGAAAGCTCCTGGTCCCAGGCCGTCCGCGCGTCCGCGAAGCGGCTCTGGAGCATCGACCTCGAAGGCACGCTGCTCGAGCCTCCGGCGGATCCGAAATACGGCGACGCGACCTGCAACGCGGCGATGCGGCTCGCCAAGCAGCTCAAGAAGCCTCCGCGGGCGATCGCCGAGGAGCTCGCGGCCGAGCTCCGGAAATCCGGCGTGCCCCATCTGGCGAAGGTCGAGGTCGCGGGCGCGGGTTTCGTCAACCTCACCGCCGCTCCCGAGTTCTTCCAGGAGGAGCTCAAGCGCGTTCTTGCGGAGGGGTCCAACTACGGACGCTCGCCGATGGGGGGAGGACGGAAGGTCCTCGTCGAGCATTGCTCCGCAAATCCCACCGGACCCCTCCATATCGCCCACGGGCGCCAGGCGGCCGTCGGCGATTCGCTCGCCAACGTGCTCGATTTCGCCGGCTTCAAGGTCGGCCGCGATTTCTACATCAACGACACCGGCAATCAAATCGACATGCTCGGCCGGTCGATCCTCTGGCGAATGTACGAGGCGGAAGGCCGGACCTTCACCGAGGAGCAGCGCGGAGTCGAGATCGACGAGGAGACGAAGAAGGAGATCCCGCTGGTCTGGGCCTGGACCCAGGTCGATGGCCGCCGCTTCGAGATCCTGCTCAAGAATGCCTACAAGGGCGATTACATCAAGGCCCTGGTCGCCGAGCTCCAGGCCCAGGGGGGGGCGATCGATCTGGAGCGGGCGAAGCGCTACGGAAAAGACCGTCTTCTCGAAGAGATCAAGAAGGATCTGGAGGCGTTCCGGGTCCGCTACGACACGTGGGTCAGCGAAGAAACCCTCCATAAAAGCGGCAAGGTCGACGAGGTCCTCAATTTCTTCAATTCCTGGGGCCTGACCTATTCCAAGAACGGCGCGACGTATCTCAAGACGTCCGCGGAAGGCGATCCGGAGGACCGCCCGATCGTCAAGGCCGACGGAGGATACGTCTACCGCCTGCCCGACATGGCCTATCACAAGGACAAGTTCGAACGGGGGTTCGACATCCTGATCGACCTCTGGGGACCGGACCATCACGCCCACATCGCGACGATGCAGGCGGGCCTCAAGCTGCTCAAGTTCAACCTCACCACCCC
>DATGFI010000186.1:0-4226 GCA_035309205.1 Planctomycetota bacterium
TCTCCTGAAACCTGAGAACCTGCCTACTCCTGGGGCTTCAGAAACTTCGTCAGCGTGAGCTGATTGCCGTTCTGGTTGTACTCCAGGCGATCGCAGCAGCGCAGCATCAGCATGATTCCCAGTCCGCCCATCCGGCCCTGGGCGTGGCGCTCGCGGGCTGCGGAGATCGCGTCCCGGGTAGAGCCGCTCTTCACGTACTGTTCGTGGTTGAAGCCTCCGCCCTGATCCTTGACGACGGTCGTGATTTTCTCCGCATCCAGGAGGTATTGCACCTCGATCTTGCGGTCCTTCTTGTACTTGTTGCCGTGCTGCGCGGCGTTCACCACGGCTTCGCGGAATGCCGCGCTCATGGCCACCTGGCCCTCTTCGTTCAGCGAGCTCGTTTCGAGCAGCTTATGCACCATGTCGATGACCTTCTCGATCGACGGTTCGTCCGTCGGCAGGTGGATGTTGATCTGCTGGAGGAAGATCAGCTCCTCTTCCGCCGCCCGAAGGATCTCCGCGTCCGCATTGTCGAGCAGCTGGCGGAACTCGAACGGCTGCGCCAGATTCTCATCGCCGACGATGGAGACTTCCGACATCACCTTCCACTTCGCCTCGCTCGGGTAAAGCAAGAGGAGCGGAACGTTGGTGGTTTCGCGCCGCATCTTGAGCGAATAGCAGAATTTCTGGTAGTCCTCGAAAAGGCAATCGAGGATGACCAAGTAGGCCTTCCCGGTCTCGATTTTGACCAGGGCATCCACGACCTTCGTGAACACCTCGATCTCCCAGCCGGCGCTCTCGAAGTAGTATTCCAGCGTCTTGGTGAAGAAATCCCGCTCGGGGACCACGAGCATGATCGACGAGCCCTTGTAGGACTCCAGGCGCTTCTTCAGGTCGTCTCCCGCCATGAAGACGACCTTGTCGCCATTGGCCGCGTTGAAGCGCACCCCGGCGCCCGCAGGCTTGATCAGGCGGTGGCCCTTGGGCTGGCGCTCGATCTCGGGCTTCTCGATCCCGATCTCGAAGACCCCCAGGTCGTCCAGGACGACGCGCTTGCCCAGCAGGAGCTCCTTCTTAACGGCCTCGAAGAGGGCGTCGAGCATGCTGCGGACTTTCTGTTCGTTGGGCTCGCCCAGGCGCGTGGCGACGTCGCCGACCAGGTTCATCTTGCCCGAGGCGCCCGCCTTCGCCAGATTGCCGAAGCCCGGAAGAGCTACTTCCTTGGAGGACTCCAGGCCCGCCTTGATCGAGCCTGCCAGCGAATTCACGAAGCTGGAGCTGCGCTCCTCCGTTACGGACATGGACGAACTCAGCGACTTCGAAAGCTCGTTCAGCTTGATCTCGCCCATTAGCGTTCCCGTACCCCTTCCAGTTCCTTGGCCTTCCGCACCAGTTCATCCTGCGTGATGACCCCCTTGGCGATCAGCAGCGGAATGAGCGCGTTGTGCAGCGCTTCTCTGGACATCTTGTCCCCGCCGGACTCCAGCTCCTTCAGCAGCTGGTCCTTGCTCTTCTCCTTGACCGGCGCCGGCGTCGCGGGCCGGTTGGCCATTTCGGTGATCGTCCGGGTGATCTGGGTCCGGGCCGCCAGCACCAGGTCCACCCGCTGATCGACCGCGAGCTGGATCTCCTCGGTCGCCTCATAATCGTACGGATCGGAGGTCGCGACCGTCAGGACGCCGTCGTGGTGGCGGATCGGAACCACGTGGTGCTTGTCGATGAGCTTTCGGGGGATCTTCTTGAACAGGTTCTCGGGAATCACCAGCTCGTCGAGATTCACCACCGGGATGCCCTGCTGCCGGGCAATGAAGTTCGTCAGGGTCTGATCTTCGATGAATCCCAGCTTGACGATGATTGCCCCCAGCTTCCCTCCCACGGACTTCTGGAAGTCCATCGCCATTTTCAGCTGCTCCCGATTCAGGAGTCCCGACTCCTCGAGCATCTGACCCAGCTGGAGTTTCTCATCCATAGGCGAATCGAACAAAAAACGAGATGGTCGATTCTATCCCCCCCTTCTCGGGGATGTCAAGTTCTAGGGGGGGTCGCAAATCGCGATCTAACGCAGGCGAGCCTGAAGCTCTCGCTTCAAAGACTCCAGGATGACTCCGACGGAGGCGTCGACCTCGGGCCCCGTCAGGGTGCGGTCGGCCGCCCGGAACACCATCGTGAAGGCCCAGCTCTTGTGGCCGGGGTCGATCCCTTTCCCCCGGTATTCGTTCAGAAATCGAACGGATTCGAGCGTCGCCGGCGCCACGGCGCGGACGGCGGCTTCCACCTGCTTCCAGGCCGTCGCCTCCGGCAGGACGACCGCCAGATCGCGGTCCACCGGCGGCTGCCGGTTGAAATCCTTGTAGGGCCGAGTCAGCCTCGCGGCCCCGACGAGGGCGTCGAAATCGATCTCGGCCACGCTCGCCGGGCTGCGAAGCCCGCTCAGGCCCTCTCCGGCCTGACCCAGGTAACCGGCGACCGCGCCCCCGATCCGGAATTCCGCCGCCGTGCCGGGCTCCAGAAACGGCATCGGCGCCGGCACCAGGTCGAGCGGGATGGACAACTGCTCCAGGACCGTTTGGACCAGCCCTTTCACGCCCAAGGGTTCCCCGGGCGCCGCGATCGCCAGCACGTTCTTCTCACCGTAGGACTTCCCCTGACGGCGGTAGAGGTGCGCCACTTCGTAGACCGGCCGCAAGGCCTCCTTGTAGCTCTCGTTCGTCTCAAGCACCTCAAGGAGCCGCGGGGCAAGCGACTCCCGCAGCGTCCGGTCGACATTCCCTTGCGGATCACGCAGCGGGATCGGCGGTGCCTCCGTCCAGAACGAGACCCGGTTGGGTGTGCCGGCCTCGGCGAAGCTCCAGGTCAGGCACTCGTAGGCCCCCAGGCCGCTCAAAGTCGACCGCACGGTTTCGCGGACGAGATCCTCGACCTGGTCCACCGCAACCCGCAGGCCGAAGCCGGTATCGCAGGGGATCTTGTCGTAACCCTCAATCCGCGCGACCTCCTCGATGTAGTCCACCTCGATCTTGAGATCTCGGCGGCCCACCGGAGCGGTGACCTCCAGCTCGGTGTCGGAACCAACCACCTGTGCCCCCAGACCGCTGAGGATCTCCCGCACCCGGGGGACGGCGACCTTCATGCCCAGGACCTGGCTGATCCGCGCCGGACGCACCCTGGCGACAGGGCGCGCGGGCCGGGGCGCGCTGATGTCGAGAACGCCTTTCTGCGCCTGGCCGCCCGCCAGCCGGAGGATCAGGGAAACCGCGCGCCGCGACGCCCAGTCGACGGTGTCGAAGTCGACGCCGCGCTCGAACCGGTAGGACGAGTCGCTGGACAGCGCCAGTCGCCGGCCGGTGCGGCGCACCGAGACGGGATCGAATTGCGCGCTTTCCAGGACCACGTCGACGGTCCCGGCCGTGATCTCGGTGTCTTTCCCGCCCATCACGCCAGCAATCGCCACCGCACGCTCAGCGTCGGCGATCACAAGGGTCTCCTTCGTCAGCCGATATTCCTTGCCGTCGATGGCTGTCAGCTTCTCGTCCGCGTTCGCGCGGCGGACCACGATCTTCTTCCCGCGAAGGAGCCTCGCGTCGAAGGCGTGCAGCGGCTGCCCGCTCTCCAGGAGCACGTAGTTGGTGATGTCGACCACGTTGTTGATCGACCGGATGCCCGCGGCCTCCAGGCGCTCGACCATCCAGGACGGCGAAGGACCCACCTTGACGCCGCTCACCGCCCGCGCCGTGTAGCGGGGACAGAGCTCCCGGGCGGCGACGTCGACCGCGTAGGCCTTCGCCACCTCGCCTGCCGCCTCGGCGAACGCGACTTCGGGCAGCCGGACCGGTCTGCGGAGATTGACCCCGGTCTCGCGGGCGACGCCGAGCATCGACAGGAGATCCGCGCGGTTCGCGGTGATCTCCAGATCCAGGACGTCGCCCTCGATGGATTCGACGCCCACGCCGGCCATGACCAGGAGCTTCGCCAGGTCCGCCGGCGAGGCCGGGGGATCGACGTACTCGCGGAGCCACGACATCGGGACTTTCATGTCAAAACTGCCTCAGGAACGCAAAGTGATTCTCGTAGAAGCGCCGGATGTCGGGAATGCCGTACTTCAGCATCGCGATCCGCTCGACGCCCATGCCGAAGGCGAACCCGGTGTTCGCCTCGGCGTCGATGCCGCAGCCGGCCAGGACCTTGGGGTGCACCATGCCGCTGCCGAGGATCTCGACCCACCCCGACCCCTTGCACACGGGACA
>DATGFI010000187.1:0-2622 GCA_035309205.1 Planctomycetota bacterium
GACGCCCTGGCCGGCCGCCGGCACGACGAGTTCGGGGGGCAGCGGCTGGACGGGGATGCCCTGGTCGGGATAGAGCCGACGAACGCCCGCCGCCGCGACGATGATCCCGGCGAGCTTCGAGGCGGGGGCCCGGAGCTTGGCCAGGCGCGTGTCGAGGTTTCCCTTGATCTCCACGAACTTGAAGTGCGGATAGAGCGACTTCAGGATTGCCTGTCGACGGAGGCTCGAGGTCGCGATCTGCGATCCGGCCGGAAGCGCGCTGATCGGAGTCGCTGTCCTGCCGATGAAGACGTCGCGCGGGTCGACGCGTTCGGGGACGGCCCCCAGGATCAGGCCCTGGGGAAGCTCCGACGGCAGGTCCTTCATTGAATGGACGGCGAGGGACACCTTCCTGGCCAGAAGGGCGCGCTCGATTTCCTTTACGAAAAGCCCCTTGCCGGCGCCCCGAAGCTCGGCGGCCGTCTTGATGCGGTCCCCGGCGGTCTTGATGGGGACGACGACGAAGTTCAATTTCGGGTGAATCGCCTGGAGGGATTGAAGGAGCAGCCGGGTTTGAGCCAGGGCGAGGGCGCTGCCTCGGGTGCCGACCTTCACCGGGGGGGTCTTCACGGAGTTCCCTTTGGACTCAGCGTGCGGGGAAATTCACAAACTTTGCACAGGGATGATTTGGGAGTGGTGCGCATTGTACCAAATCGGCCAACTTTGTCAAGGGGGGTCTAGAATTCTGTACGATTTTACCTATTGATTCCGAATAGTTTACGGATGATTTCGCTGAGGGCGCGCGAAGTCGTGTCGATTCCCGAGCTGCGGAGCAGTTCCGAGGGGGGATGGAGTACCTTGTTCACAATCCGGCGGCTCAGCTCCTGAACCTCCTGCCTCTGGCTCTCAGAGAGTCCGTTGAGCTTTCCGAGGGTCCGCTTGAGCTCCTCCTCGCCGATGGCGTGCATCCGCTCGCGCAGCTGGGTGAGGAGGACCGTGACGTCGGGCGGGGTCATTTCCTTCCAGAAGATCTGAGCCTCCTCTTCGACGATGGGCAGGCTCCGGGAGACCTCGCGCTCGCGGTCGACGACGTTCTGCTGTACGATCTGCTCCAGGTTATCGATGTTGTAGAGGTAGACGTTGTCGATGTCATTGACACCGGGGTGGATGTTGCGGGGAACCGCGATATCGATCAGGAACATCGGGTCGTGGCGCCGCGCGTCGAGCGCGGCCTCGACCCCTTCCACGCCGAGCGCATAGCCGTCCGACCGGATGCAGGAGATCACGATATCGCCCAGCGGAAGGACCAGGGAGAGGTCCTCGAGCAGGTGGGCATGGCCCCCGTAGCGGGCGGCGAGGGCGCGCGCGTTCTCCAGAGAGCGGTTGACCACGTGGATCTGGGTGACCCCGCGATTCCGGAAGGCGCCGACGGTGAGCTCGCCCATCTCGCCGGCGCCGAGAATGACCAGCCGTTTTTTCGCCAGGTCCTGGAAGATTTTCTCCGCCAGGCGCGCGGCGACCGACGGTACCGAGATGTTCTTTTCTCCGAGAGAGGTGGTCGTGTGGACCCGCTTGGCGACGGCAAGGGCCTGCTGGAAGAGACGGTTGAAGACCCGGCCGGTGGCTCCGGCGGCCTGGGCGGCCAGGTAGGCGTCCTTGACCTGTCCGATGATCTGGGTTTCGCCCAGGACCATCGAATCCAGGCTGGACGTCACCCGGAACAGGTGGCGGACCGCGTCGCTCCCCTGGTGGTGGTACAGGGCGGGCGCGAGGGCGTCGGCCGGCAGGCCGTGACGCTTCGCCAGGAGTTCGGTGATTGCCGAGGCCGCCGGCGGAGTCCCGTCGTGAACCGAATAGAGTTCGACGCGGTTGCAGGTCGACAGGATGACCATCTCTTGGGCCGAGAACGACTGCTGCAATTCGGCGAGTGCGGACTGGAGCGCCGCTTCCGCCACGGCGAGTCTCTCGCGAAGCTCGACCGGGGCGCGCTTGTGGTTCAGTCCCGTGACGGAGATTTCCATGGCTAATGGAAGCGGTGGAAGTCGCTCCAGAAGACGCTCGCCCAGAAAGTCGCCATGACCAGGAGGAAGCAGGCGGCCGAAGCCAGCGCGGTGCGCCGGCCCTTGAAGGTCGGCCGGGAGCTGAGAATCAGGATCGCGATGTACGCCGCCAGCGTGAACGTGGTCAGGTAGATCTTCGGATCGTTCCGCCACCAGTGCTCGATGCCGTAGACGTGTCGCGCCTGGAGATAGCCCACGACGAGGCCGCCGGCCAGGAGGGCGACGCCCGCGGCGATCGAGCGCCGGGTAATGCGGGCCACGGTCTCCAGCGACGGCGTGAGGCCGAGCATTGCCGCGGCCGCGTGGTCTTTCAGCTGCCTTTGGGCGATAAGGTAGAGCACCGACGAGACGAAGGCGATCGCAAAGGCGCCGTAGGAACCCAGCGCCGTCGACACGTGAAGGCTGGTCCAGACGCTCGACGCGGTCGGCAGGGGCCGGCCCTCGTTCTCGGGCACCAGGGTGAGCGCAAGGGCCAGCAGGGTCGTGACCACGGCCAGGGGCAGGGTTGCGACGACGAGGGAAGTCCACTTCTTCATCCAGTCGAGAAGGAGGGCGATCAGGATGATGGCGGTGGAGAGGAAGA
>DATGFI010000188.1:0-5903 GCA_035309205.1 Planctomycetota bacterium
CGCCCCGGTAGACCGCGGTCACCTGCAGGGCGCCGGGCTTCAGGATGGGGATGCGGAAGACGCCCGAGAGGGACTTCTTGGGCCGGAGCGAGATCCTGGCCGGACCGATCCGGTCCATGAGGTGCGGATCGGGCTTGATGATCGAGAAGAGGAACTGCTTCGTCTTTCCGGGCGCGGCCTCGAACGAGATGTCGAAGCTGAGCGAGCGCTCCTCGAACGTGAGCTCGGCCACGTCGAGCGGCTTGTCGCCCGTGTTGGTCAGCGTGACTTCCGCCTGGACGTCCTCGCCCAGGACATAGTCCGTCTTGTCGGTGGCGAGGGTCAGCGAGAGGTCCGGCGCCGCCTGAGGCAGGGCGAGAGCCGCCGCCAGGGGACCGCACGCGATCGCGAGAGCTGCGAGAAACGCCTTGGTCATAGGGAAAGCTCCTTGTCTGGGACGCCCACGCTATCTTTTACGCGGACCGGAGTCAATTGCTGGATGTCGTCCTCACGCCTTGGAGTAGTCGTAGAAGCCCTTCCCGGCCTTCTTCCCCATCCGGCCCTCCGCCACCATCCGGCGCAGGAGCGCGGGGGCTTCGTACTTCGGTTCGGGCCAGGCGGTGTGAAGGACGTCCATGATGTAGAGCGTCGTATCCAGGCCCACGAAGTCCAGCAGCTTAAGCGGTCCCATCGGAACTCCGCAGCCCAGCTCCAGGCCCGTGTCGATGTCCTCCCGCGTCGCCAGGCCCCGTTCGAGCGCCCGCACCGCCTCGCAGAGGTACGGCACGAGGATGAGGTTCACGATGAAGCCCGGCGTGTCCTTCGCCGTGACGGTGACCTTCCCGAGCGATTCGGCGAAGCTCTTCGCCACGGAATAGGCCTCCGCGCTCGCCGCCTCGGGGCGGACGATCTCCACCAGCTTCATGAGCGGGACCGGATTCATGAAGTGGAGTCCCAGGAAGCGGTCCGCGCGCGCGGTCGCGGCCGCCTGGGCGGAGATCGAGATGCTCGACGTGTTGGAGGCGAAGATGGTCGAGGGCTTGCAGACGCGGTCGAGCTCGCCCCAGACCTTGCGCTTCTCGTCGAGATTCTCGACCACGGCCTCGATGACCAGGTCGCAGTCCTGGAGGTCGGCCAGGCGGGTCGTCCCCCGGAGATTTCCCAGGACCTCGTCCATCTGGGCCTGGGTCATCTTGCCGCGCTTCACGCCCTCGGCGAGGAAGCTCCGGATTCGGTCCATGCCCCGCTTGAGGGCCTCGTCGCTCACCTCGCGGACGACGGTCGGATGGCCCTTCTGGGCCGACACCTGGGCGATGCCGGAGCCCATGAGACCGCAGCCGACGACCCCGACCGAATGAATGGGCATGAGGGCCCGATGATACCTCTTCGCCCGCGGGGCGGGCAAGCGTTCCATGACGAGCGGTCCAGAGCGATCCGCCGGGGCAGAAGCCCCGCGCGAACTCTGGCCCGGCGGCTTCCGCCCCGTCCATTCGGTGATCCCGCGGCGGAAATCGGCCGATAAGGACGGTATAATGCACTCCATGAGAACGGCCGCGCGCCTCCTGAGCGTGGTCATTCCCTGCTACAACGAAATCGGCACGATCTCCCAGATCCTCCGCCGCGTGGCCGAGAGTCCCGTCGTCCACGAGATCATCGTAGTCGACGACTGCTCGAAGGACGGCACCCGGGACGCGCTCCAGGAGATCCTGGCGCAGTGGCCGCCGGGGCATCCCCCGCTCCACGTGCTCTACCAGTCGGTCAACAGGGGCAAGGGCGCCGCGCTGCGGACCGGCTTCAAGCGGGCGACCGGCCAGCTCACCATCGTCCAGGACGCCGACCTGGAATACGACCCGAGGGAATACCCGAAGCTCCTCCAGCCGATCCTCGAGGGGGACGCGGACGTGGTCTACGGATCCCGCTTCGCGGGCTTCCCCCGCCGGGTGCTCTACTACTGGCACGCCCTCGGGAACCAGTTCCTCACCACGCTGTCGAACATGGCGACCAACCTGAACCTGACGGACATGGAGACCTGCTACAAGGTCTTCAAGACCGAGATCCTGCAGTCGATCCCGATCCGGAGCAACCGCTTCGGGTTCGAGCCGGAGATCACCTCGAAGGTCGCCCGCCTGGGCTGCCGCGTCTACGAGGTCCCGATCTCCTACCGCGGCCGGAGCTACGCCGAGGGCAAGAAGATCGGGTGGAAAGACGGCTTCCAGGCGCTGTGGATCATCCTGAAGAACTGGCTGATCGCCGACCTGGGCGTCGGACGCGGCGAGATGACGCTCAAGCTCCTCCAGAAAGCCAGCCGCTACAACGGCTGGGTCTACCAGATGCTCCGGCCCTGGATCGGCCGGGACATCCTGGAGGTCGGCTCGGGCATCGGAAACATGACGCGGTACTTCGTCGGGCACGGACGCGTGACGGCGACGGACATCTCCCCTTTCTGTCTGCGGGAACTGGAGCGCACCTACGCCGAGCACGACCGGGTGCGGGTCCAGCCGCTGGACATCAGCCGCAATTCGTATCCCCAGCTCGAGATCTACGACACGATCGTGTGCCTGAACGTCCTGGAGCACATCGAGGACGACACGGAGGCGCTGCGCAATATGCGCAAGCTCCTGAAGCCCGGCGGGAAGCTCCTGCTCTACGTGCCCTGCAATCCGCGGCTCTACTGCGAGATCGACCGCGGGGTGGGCCACTACCGCCGCTACGAGCAGGACGATCTCCTGGCCAAGATGAAGCGGGCGGGCTACCGGGTGTCCCACTGCCGCCACCACAACATGCTGGGGGCGATCGGCTGGTGGATCAATGGCAAGGTCCTCGGCAAGAAGGCGATCGGCGCCACGGACGTCGGCGGCTTCGACCTGCTGATGCCGCTCGTCAAGGTCCAGGATCGCCTGGAATCGCGCTTCGCGCTGTCGATCCTCGCCGTCGGAGAGAAGGTCTGACCCCGGTGCGGCGGACTCCAGCCCGCGCATTTCCGCCCGAAGTCTGGGAAATCCTGACCGCGGCCGTGCTTCTTTCCTGGCGGATCCGCTCCCTGCCGATCTCGACGCTGTGGCACGACTGGGTGACGGTGATGGCGGTCTTCTGGATCTTCACGGCGCTCGCCGCACGGACCCGGGCCTGGCCCGCGGTCCTGGGCGTCCTGATGGCGTTCCTCTCCGCCCTCTATTTCTTTCACCAGGTCCCCCAGAGCCTGGCCCTGCTCGGATCCCTCCGATGATCCTGGGCGCGCTCGCCATGGTCGCCGCCAATGCCGCAGCCCTCCTGGGCGCCTGGGGGCTGCTCGAACGCGTCCGGACCGGGCGAGCGGGCGTGGATGCCGTCCTCTTCCTGCTCCTGCGCTTCCTCCTCGTCTCGTCGGCGGTCCTCCTGGCAGGCCTGGTCCACCTGCTCCGCCCCGGGGCCCTGGGCCTCGCGGGCCTGGCGGCGCTGGGCGGCCTGGCCGCCCTGGGCATCCACCGCCGGCTTCCGTCCTTCCGCCGGCCCCGCTGGGGCGTCGGGTGGACGATCCTGGCTCTGGCGGTGCTCCTGCGGTTCCTGTTGCAGATCTGGTTCTTCGCCCCGTATCTCGACGACACCCTCGATTATCACCTTCCGAAGATTGCGGAGTGGGTGCGCGCGGGGGGGTTCACCGGGGAGCTGGGAGTCGACGCCCGTTCGACGTTTCCGGCGGGCTTCGAACTCCTGGAGACCTGGTGGGTGGTCTTTCTCCACCACGACCTCCTGATCGAGCTGGCGGGGGTCGAGGTCCTGATCCTGGCTGCGGCCTCCGTTTTTGCCCTGGCGAGCGAACTGGGATGGGACCCGCGCACGGCGGGGATCGCGGGAGCCCTCTTCGTGATGACCCCCGCGGTCCAGTTTCAGGCGACGTCCTGCACGAACGACGGGGCCGTGACCGCACTCGTCCTCTCGTCGCTGGCCCTGGGCGTCGCGGGAACCGGACCTCTCCTCCTGATTCCGCTCGCGCTCGGCGCGGGGGTGAAGCCGACGTTCCTGTACACGCTTCCGGGCCTGGCGCTCGTCGCCGCCCTTTTTCCCCGGGGCGAAGGCGCCGGACCGAAGACCCCAAAGCTGCTTTTCGCCGTCCTGGGGACCGCAGTCCTCGTCGGATCGTACTGGTATCTCCGCAACGCCGTCGTCTATGGAAACCCGATCCATCCGATGGGTCCCGGCGGCATGAAGAGCCCGACCGCCGGATCGACGCTGCAGCGCTTCGGTCCCAGCCTGAAGGCGCTTGAGGAGAACCTCAGCTGCCTGTTCGATCTGCGGATCTACGATGCCCAGAGGCCTCCGGACGCTCTTTGCACGGTGGGCTTCGGCTGGGGCGCGACCGGCTTCGCGCTGGGGTCCCTGGCCCTGGTGCCCCTCCTGCGCTCCGAGGCGCTCCTGCGCCGGCTGGCGCTGGGAATCGCGGTCTCCGGGCTCTCGGTGCTGGCGCTCGTGGAACTGGATCTGTGGTTCTGCCGTTTCCTGATGTTCGCCGCCGCGCTCCCCGCCCTGGCCCTGGCGAGGCTCTGGGACCGGTACCGATTCGTCCCGCTGCTGGGCGGCGCGGCGATCCTCATCCAATTTCTCAGCACCATGGTGCCGGGCAACATGTCCGCCGAGGTGTTCCGGAGCCTGGTCCGGCAGTCCTGGAAGAACCGGGCGGCCCGAGCGGCGCCGGTGGAAACCCTCGACCAGACCGTGGGGTTCGCGACCGACGACTTCGGAGGGGCATATTCACTCTATCTCCCCTCCTACTCGCGCCGCGTGGTCTACGTGCGGGACGATACGATCGAGGCGCTGATCTCCCATCTCCGGCGCGAGTCCGCGACGACCCTCTATGTTTCCGGAGTCATGCTTCGCAGGCGCGCCCTGCTCGAGGAGGGGGTCCGTCGGGGACGGCTTCGGCCGGTGACCCACGGCGCCTGGAAGGGCTACGCCGTCGTCCCCGACCCCTGAGGCTACTTGTCCTTCCGGTACGCCTTCAGCACGGGGAGGACCTTCTCCGCGACGGACGAGAGGCGTTCGGCGTCGTCCTTGATCGCCTGCGGATCCTGCGGCGTGACGTGACCGGTCCAGCGCAGGAGGAGCGCATCGCCCCGAGGGGCGATGTCTCCCGGAACGATGCTCTTGGCCGCGGCATCCTTGAAGATCTGTCCGGGACGGATGGGCTCACGCCGGTCCTTCAAGAACTGCATGAGGACGTCCTTCAGGCCGACGGAGAAGTCCTTGAGCGCCGCGGGCTCGGCTTTCTTGATCCCCGGAAGGGACTTCTCCAGGCGGGTCACCTGCTCCTGAAGCTTCTCAAAATCCATGATCTTCTCCGGTTAGGGAAACTGAGGCCGAGATACTCTAGCAAGGGTCCGGGGCCGGGTCAACGACGGGGGGGAAGGCCGGCCGACGGGGATGCCCCGCGCCAAAGAAGCGCCGCTCCGGAAACCGGCCCGGAGGGGAGCAAAGGGGGCGGAACGGGGGCTCATCCCCAATCTGACAATTCCTGTAAGGACCAACGGAATGGCGACATAATTTGTCAGTTCCGCCGCAGCAGGTTCAAAAACCCAAGGATCTTATTTAAGTAATTGCCAATCAAGCCTTTGCGCCGCCATTAATGACGCATTTGGCATGGGTTTTGCTCAATCAGGGGCGATGGGTCGAAAGGAGGAGTGCTGGGGCTCTAGGAATTGACGCTGTACTGACGATATTGGGTTTGGAACTTTAGGTATCTTTGGAGGAACTGTATGCGTACGGGTAAAAAGAGGGGCTTTACGCTGATCGAGCTGATGATCGTGATTGCGATCATCGCGATCATCGCAGCCATCGCGATCCCGGGTCTCCTGTCGAGCCAGCGCGCGTCCAACGAGCGCAACGCCTCGACGTCGCTCAAGACCCTGACGTCGGCCGAAGCCGACTTCCGCGCCAATGACCGTGACTGG
>DATGFI010000189.1:0-2384 GCA_035309205.1 Planctomycetota bacterium
GGCATGGCGTCGCGGGCGTTCACGACCAGGTTGACGATGACCTGCTCGATCTGTCCCGGGTCGCCCTGGATGGAATACAGCTGCGGATCGAGCCGCAACTGAAGCTTCACGTCTTCCCCGATCAGGCGGCTCAGCATCCGATCCAGGCCCTCGATCAGCTCGTTCAGGTTGAGAATCCTGGGCTGGATGATCTGCCGCCGGCTGAAGGCGAGAAGCTGTCGGGTCAGCCCCGCGGCTCTTTGGCCGGCCTGGTGAATCTCCTCGACGTCCTTGCGGCGAGCGTCCCCGGAGTCCATCTGGCTGAGCAGGAGTTCCGAATAGCCGTTGATGACCGTGAGCATGTTGTTGAAGTCGTGGGCGATGCCGCCCGCCAGGCGTCCCACGGCTTCCATCTTCTGGGCTTGGATGAATTGGGCTTCCAGGGCCCGCGCCCGGATCCGCTCCCGGGCCTCGGTGACCGCCCGGACCAGGGCCATGTGGATCCGCGGAAGGCGGTCCTTCAGGATGTAGTCCGTCGCGCCCAGCTTCAGAGCCTCGATGGCTTTCTCTTCGCCCAGGCTGCCGGACACCAGGAGGAACGGGATGTCCGGATCGCGCCTTCGGACGAGGTGCAGCACCTCCAGTCCGTCGGCCTGGGGAAGGTTGTAGTCGCAGATGATCGCGTCGAACTTCTCCCGCTCCATGAGCTGTTCGACCTCGGTGATGGCGTCGACGACCACGATCTCCAGGTCGAGCCCCTCCCGTCGGAGGCTCAATCGGATGAGTTCGACGTCGGCGGGATTGTCCTCCACCTGAAGGATGCGGAGCTTCCCGGTAAGAGGGGCGGTCTTAGACGGAGTCCCGGCTTGCGTGGATCTCGATTCGGAGGGAAAACCAGTCATGCGCGCCACCGGATCCCAGTTTACGTCTCACGGTCCAACCCCTATTCCGGTCGCACGCGGCACCTCTGCCGCCTGTTCCCTACCTTACCATGGAAAAATGCATGTTTCAATACCGATGAACCTCCTCAGGTCAAAGTCCCGGCGCCGGACAACTCCCAGGTTCGCCGGCCGCGGACCCTCCCTGGCCATCCGGGTGCAATTGACATTTCCCATCGGCTCCCTATAATGGCCTTCGCGCGCAGACCGGGGACCCGTCCCTTGCCTGCGCGTTTTTCACATGGATTTCGCCACCCGGTTCGAGCCCAAGGAGGCCGAGTCCCGCCTCTACCAGTCCTGGGAGCAAGCCGGCCTGTTCAAGGCCGACGCCGATTCCCCCCGGGAACCGTTCTCGATGGTCATCCCCCCGCCCAATGTGACGGGCGCGCTGCACATGGGCCATGCCCTCAACAACACCCTTCAGGACATCCTGGCGCGGATGAAGCGCATGGAGGGCCTGGAGGTGCTCTGGATGGCCGGCACCGACCATGCCGGAATCGCCACCCAGACCGTGGTGGAACGGGAGCTTAAGAAGACGGAACGGAAGACCCGCTGGGAACTGGGCCGTGAAGAGTTCCTTAAGCGAGTCTGGACCTGGAAGGAGAAATACGGCAACACCATCCTGAATCAGCTCCGCCGGCTCGGCTGCAGCTGCGACTGGTCGCGCACCCGCTTCACGATGGACGAAGGCTATTCCCGGGCGGTCCGCACGGTCTTCGTGTCCCTGTTTAAGAAGAAGCTCATCTACCGGGGACTGGCGATCGTCAACTGGTGCCCGAAGGACAAGACCGCCCTTTCCGACCTTGAAGTGATCACCCCCGAGCATGCCCCGCCGGGAAAGCTCTGGCATATCAATTACCCGGTGCTGGGAGAAGCCGGTCGCTTCCTGACCGTGGCGACCACCCGGCCCGAGACGATGCTGGGCGACACCGCCGTGGCCGTTCACCCGGACGACCCCCGCTACAAGGCGCTGATCGGCCGGAAGGTTCGGCTTCCCCTGCTGGACCGCGAGATCCCGGTGATCGGCGACGCCATCCTCGTCGACCCGAAGTTCGGCAGCGGCGTCGTGAAGGTGACCCCCGCCCACGATCCCAACGACTTCGAGTGCGGCAAGCGGCACCAGCTTCCGGCCATCATCGTGATGGACGAAAGCGCCGCCATGAATGAACATGCGGGCCCCTACCGGGGGCTCGACCGCTACGACGCGCGGAAGAAGATCGTGGCCGATCTCGAGGCCAAAGGGCTGCTGGTCAAGACCGAGGATCACGACGTGCCGGCGGGAACCTGCTATCGGTGCGACACGGTGGTCGAACCGTACCTTTCGGAGCAGTGGTTCTGCGCCATGAAGACCCTGGCCGAGCCGGCCATCGCCTCGGTCCGGCGCGGGGAGATCAAGTTCCAGCCGGACCGCTGGTCGAAGGTCTACCTCGACTGGATGGAGAACATCCGCGACTGGTGCATCTCGCG
>DATGFI010000190.1:0-2677 GCA_035309205.1 Planctomycetota bacterium
ATGAAGTCGATGATCCCGATCCCGAACTCCTTATGGATCGCCGGGAGGCCGGAGAGCCGGAGGGGGATGAAGTCCCGGGACATCAGGTCGATCACCCCGGGCATCATGAACGGGCCCGAAAGCATGTACTTCTCAAGCACGATCTTTCGGTCCATGGGCGACCCTTCGACCTGTGTCACCCACCAGGCGATCGGCCTGCCGCTGGCCTTGGATTCCTTCTGGGCCTGGGTCAGCGATTCCATCCACGGGATCTCGCTGCCGCATTTGGCCGCCGCCCCCGCAAATGCGCTGTCGGCGGTTTTCTGCTGCGAGAGGAGGGAACTCAGGAGGACGGCGAGCAAGGGCATGGCTGACGATTATACGCGAATTCTCCGGAGATTATGGACCAACACTTGCAAAACGGCGACGTAATTGATATGGAAATTGCGCTATGGCTGAAGCTTCCATCATGATCCAGGCGGAGAAACTCTCCAAGGTCTACGGGAGTTTCCCGGCGCTCAAGGACGTGAGCTTTTCCGTCCCGGCCGGCCAGGTGGCCGCCTTTCTGGGGCCCAACGGCGCCGGCAAGACGACCACCATGAAGATCCTGACGGGCTTCCTGTCTCCCACGAGCGGCGTCGCCCGCGTCGCCGGCCACGATGTCGCCGTCGACCGACTGGCCGCCGCCGAAAGGCTCGGGTACCTGCCCGAGAACGGACCGCTGTACCTGGACATGACCCCGCTGTCGCTGCTGAGGTTCTTCGGCGAGGCGCGGAGCATGCCGCCGGGCCGGCTGAACGACCGCATCGAGGCCGTCACGACCCTGCTCTCGCTCAAGTCCGTTCTCGAAAAGCCCATCTACAAACTGTCCAAGGGATATCGGCAGCGCTGCGGCATGGCGCAGGCGCTGCTCCACGAGCCCGACGTGCTCATCATGGACGAGCCCACCAGCGGCCTGGATCCCAACCAGATCCGCGACGTCCGCGCCACCATCCGCGAGCTGGGAAAATCGAAGACCATCCTCCTGTCGACCCACATCCTGCAGGAAGTCGAAGCCGTCGCCGACCGGGTGATCTTCGTTCACGCCGGCGAAATCGTGTTTGACGGGACGCCTCAGGAAATGAAGGCGCGGGGACCTTCCCTGGACGATGTGTTCCACCAGCTGACGGGAGCCGCGAAAGCGTAAGCACGATGATGCGACGCCACGTAGTTCAGGCCGTTTTCAGGCGCAACTTCTTCTCGTACTTCGGCTCTCCGACGGGCTATGTGTTCATCGCGGTCTTCATCGGCGTGAGCTCGATCCTGGCGTTCTGGCAGCCGGCGTTCTTCACGAACAACCTGGCCGATCTGGGGACGCTCAATACGTACTTTCCCGTTATCCTGATCGGTTTCATTCCCGCCATCGCGATGGCGATCTGGGCCGAGGAACGCAAACAGGGGACCGACGAGCTCTTGCTGACCCTGCCTGTGACGGACCTGGAAATCGTCCTGGGCAAGTATCTCGCGGTGCTGGGCATCTATTCGGTGGCGCTTCTGTTCTCGCTGACCAACGTCATCATCCTCAAGTTCCTGGGCAATCCCGACTTCGGCGTCATGCTCGGAACCTATCTGGGATACTGGTTTCTCGGCGGCTCCCTCCTGGCGGTCGCGATGACCGCTTCGCAGCTGACTTCGAGCCAGACCGTCGCCTTCATCCTGGGTGCGATCTTCTGCGCCGTGCCCGTCTTCCTGAATGGCGCGGGAACCGTCGCGGGCGGCAGGATCCAGGACTGGCTCGAAGGCCTGGGGGTCCGCTCCTCGTTCTATGATCTGGCCTCCGGAGTCGTCTCCCTCCAGGCCATCCTTTATTTCGTCGCTCTCACGGTGGTCTTTCTCTACGTCAATCTCATCCTCCTGGCCCGCCGCCACCTGGAGAAGGGCGATCATCTCCTGCACCTGGGCATCCGGATGCTCTGCCTGGTGGTGATCGGCATCGCGATCGGCGTCCTGGCCAATCGGGCCGGGTCCCACGGTCGCGTCGACCTTACGCAGGAACGGCTGCACACGCTGACGGATCCGACTCGGAAGATCATCGCGAAAATCGATCCGGGGCGCCCGGTCTACATCCAGGCCTACGTGAGCCCCGAAGTCCCCATGATGTACGTCGAGCAGCGCGAGACGCTCCTGAGCCTCCTCAAGGAGTTCGACGCGATCGGCGGCGGCCGCATCCAGCTCCGCATCGTCGACACCGAGCGCTACAGCCCCGAAGCGCGCCAGGCCGAAGATCAGTTCGGCATCAAGGCGGCGACGGTCCACGACTCCGCCGAGGGCGAAGAGGACGCCGAGGGCATCTATCTGGGCGTCGCGTTCACCTGCGGCGCCGACTCGGTCGTCATTCCGTTCTTCAACCGCGGCTTGTCGGTCGAATACGAATTGACCCGGTCCGTGGGAACCGTCTCCGGGGCTCAGCGGCGGAAGATCGGTGTCGCCAACACGGACGCCAAGCTTTTCGGCGGCCTCGACTTTCAAACGATGTCCTCCGCCCCCGAATGGGAGATCCTCGGCGAGCTGAAGAAACAGTACGACGTCGTCCAGATCGGACTGGACACGCCGATCGTTGAGAAGATGGATGCGCTCCTGGTCGCCCAGGTCTCGTCGCTCACGCAGCCCCAGATGAACACCCTGATGGCCTATATCAAGCAGGGCGGCCCCACTCTCC
>DATGFI010000191.1:0-4305 GCA_035309205.1 Planctomycetota bacterium
GAGCCCCTCTCCGGTGCCGTGGCTCGGCCCCGAGGTGCCGGAGGTCCTGGTCTCCCTGCGCGGGGAAATCAGCGTGGCGGCGATCGGCTTCATCTGCGACCACGTCGAGGTGCTCTACGATCTGGACATCCTCCACCGCGATCAGGCGGAGGCGATCGGCCTGCGCTGGAACCGGCTGCCCATGCCGAACGACCATCCGCTCCTGATCGAGGCCCTCGCGTCGGCCGCGGGGAAGCTCCTGTGAAGCGGGTCGTCATCGTCGGCGGGGGCATCACGGGGCTTTCCGCCGCGTACGAGCTCTCCAAGGCGGGCTGGCCCGTCACGGTGGTCGAGAAGGAGAAGCTCGGCGGCGTGATCCGCACCGAGCGCCACGGCGACCTCCTCATCGAGGGCGGCCCCGACTCCTTCATCGTCCAGAAGCCCGCCGCGAAGGAGCTCTGCGAGGAACTGGGCCTCGGCGACCGGCTGATCCCGACCAGGTCCCGCAAAGTCCACGTGTGGTCCCAAGGGAAGCTCCATCCGCTTCCCGAAGGACTCTTCCTGACCGTGCCGACCAGGATCTGGCCTTTTCTCAAAAGCGGGCTCATTTCCTTCGGCGGGAAGCTCCGGATGGGCCTCGACCTCGTCCTCCCGCGCGGACCCGAGACGGAGGACGAATCGATCGGTTCCTTCGTGCGCCGCCGCCTGGGCCAGGAAGCCCTGGAGAAACTTGCCGAGCCCATCATGGCGGGCATCTACGTGGCTTCCGCCGACGAGCTTTCGCTGCGCTCGACCTTTCCGCGCTTCGCGGAGATGGAGAAGGAACACCGCAGCCTGATCAAGGCCCTCCGGAAGATCCCGCCCTCGGGCAACCTGAGCCCCTTCCTGACCCTTCGCGGCGGTCTTTCGGAACTCGTCGACACGCTGATCGCCGCGATGCCGTCGGCGACATTCGTGACGGGAGAGGTGACCCAGATCCAGGAGGGCAGGGTGCGGTTGAGCGACGGCGAACTCCCTGCGGACCAGGTCGTCCTCGCGATTCCGGCCCCGGCCGCCCGGAAACTCTGGCCCGACGCCCCCGAGGTGAAGTACGTGACGACGTCGACGGTCTCTCTTTGTTACCCGAAGTTCGGCGACTTTCAGGGAACAGGCTTCGTCATTCCGCGGGGCGAGAAGCGGAAGATTCTGGCCTGCACCTGGACGTCGAACAAGTTCGAGGGGCGCGCGCCGGAGCACCGGTTTCTCGCGCGCTGTTTCGTGAAGGGAGACGTCGACGATCCCGAGGCCCTAGCCCGCTGGGAGCTGCGCGAGATGCTTCACGCCCCCTTTGAGCCGCTCTTCTCCAAGGTGTTCACGTGGAAGGACCGGAATCCGGTCTATGAGGTCGGCCACCAGAAGAGGATGGCCGAGGCGGAGTCGAAGCTGCCGCCCTGGCTCCACCTGGCGGGAAGCGGCTTCCACGGTGCGGGTCTTCCGGACTGCATCAAGGACGGACGCGCGGTGGCGCGCAGGATTCTCCAGGGGGCGGAAACGGGTCCTGCGAGCCAGGCCTGAGCCCAGGGGACGGCCCGGACCTCAGTTCTTCTGCGCCGGGGGCACTTTCTTCGTCTCGGAGTTGTCCTCGGGCGGCTCGTTGATCTCCGTGTGGTTGAGCAGGGGCTGCGGAGGAGTCAGCACGCGCTGGCACTTGGGGCAGCGGACATGTCTCCCCACCAGGTCGTCACCGACCGAGAGCTTCTGGCCGCAAGGGCAGTAGAATTTGAGGCTCATGAGGCGACGGCGGACACGAGGGCCCCGAACACCAGGAAGGCCAGCGCGATGAACACGAAGACCGTCGACACGATGCCCAGGATCTTGCCTGCCGTTCCCGCGCCCGAGGGCTGGACTCCCCGGGCCCGGCATTCCTTCTCGTAGCTGGAGCCCATCGCCCAGGCGACCGGACCGGCCAGCTGGCAGAACATGAAGGCGAGGATCCCGACCACCAGCGGCACCATCCCGCCGGAATCGGACGCGGACCGGGTCGACGTGGACACGGGGCGCACGGGCCCTGCGCTGGGGCGTACCTGAGTGTCCCCCTTGCAGATCGGGCAGTTCCCGGCCGTCGCCGGAATCGTCTCCGCGCACCAGGGACAAAGCCGGGTCCCGGGTCCGGGAAGCGGCGTCGCGGGGGCAAGCGGCAGGAGTTCGATCACGGGGACCGGCGGGGCCGGCTTGTCGCCCGGAAAAGGCGCGTAAAGAGTGCCGTTGCACCCCGGGCAGGAGATCCACTGGCCGGCCCACTCGGGCTGGGTCTCGACTGATTTTCCGCAGCCGCAGATGACCTTGGGCATCGCCTAGATTATACGCCTAGGAGAGGCGGATGGGAATCCGGATGCCGGAACTCGCGTCGATGGATTCCTGGAAGCGGCCGGGAATCCGGGTGGAGCATTTCGGGCAGCGGCCGTCGACCAGGCTGGCGCGGGCCACCGCGAAGCCGCGGCGGCGGATCACGCATTCGCCGCAGCCGTGGCAGTAGGTGTCCTCGAAGGGGTGGCCCGGCACGTTTCCGATGTAGACGTACTTGAGCCCCTCCTCGCGCCCGATTTCCACGAAACGCTCGAGGCGGCCGATGGGCGTGGACGGCAGATGGGAGAGGTCGAGATAGGGATGGAAGCGCGTGACGTGCCAGGGGGTCAGGGGGCCGAGCGCCTCCCGGATCCAGGACGCGATCGCGTGCGCGAGGTCCTCGCCGTCGTTGACGGTCGGGGTGACGTTCGTCACGCACTCGACATGCATCTGGTATCGGTGAAGCGCGAGCTTGGTCATTTCGAGGACCGGCTCGTAGCGCGCAAGACGGGTGATTCTCTTGTAGGACTCCTTCGAGAAGCCCTTCAGGTCGACGCGCCAGGCGGTCAGGTAGGGGCCGATCAGCTCCATCTGCTCCTCGGTGGCGTAGCCGTTGGTCATGAAGGCGCTGTAGAGGCCGAGGCGCTTGGCCTCGATCATGGCTTCGAGGGTGTGCTCGAGCCAGATGGTCGGATCGTTGTAGGTCCAGCCGATGCCCTGGCAGCCTTCGCGTTGGGCCAGGCGGGCGCTTTCGGCGGGATCGAGGCGCTCCATGTTCTCGCCCAGCCGGTCGGGAGCATCGTGGGAGATCTCCCAGTTCTGGCAGCCGGGACAGCGGAAGTTGCATCCCCGGGTGCCCATCGAGAGGATCCGCGAGCCGGGGTAGAAGTGATAGAGGGGCTTCTTTTCGATCGGATCGACGCAGACGGAACTGGTCAGGCCGTAGAGCAGGGTATAGAGCGTTCCCCGATCGTTCTGGCGGGTGCGGCAAGCGCCGCGGTCGCCCTCGGGGATGATGCAGCGCACCGCGCAGACGTTGCACTTCACCTTCCCGCCGGGAAGCTTGTCGTAGAGGAGCGACTCCTTCATGGACTTCATTGTACCCAGAGTCAAGGCGAGGTAAAGTTCGGATATGCGAGTCTGCCGCTGTTCGTCGAAGGACGAGCTCGCGCTGGAAGCCGCCCTGGCCGGCGCGGAACGGATCCGGAAGGCCCTCCACGAAAAGGGCCGGGCGAACATCGTGCTGGCGACCGGGATGTCGCAGGCGGGAATGCTCTCGCACCTGGCCCGGGAGAACCTCGACTGGGGCCGCGTCACCGCCTTCCACCTCGACGAATACATCGGGATCCGCGCGACCCATCCGGCGTCCTTCCGGAGATACCTCCAGGAGCGCTTCTTGAGCCAGGTGAAGCTCAAGGCCTTCCATGCCATCCAGGGGGAGAAGGAGCCCATCGCGGAGGTAAAGCGGCTCAACCGGCTGATCGGGAACGTCGACATCGACGTGGCGTTCGTCGGCATCGGAGAGAACGGGCACCTCGCGTTCAACGATCCGCCCGCGAACGTGGACACGGAACTGCCCTACATCCTGGTCCGGCTCGACGAGGCCTGCCGCAGGCAGCAGGTCGGGGAGGGCTGGTTCAAGTCGGCCCGTGAAGTCCCGCCGACGGCGATCACGATGTCCATCCGGCAGATCCAGGAAGCCCAGTGCATCATCTGCACGGTTCCCGAGGCCCGCAAGGCGAAAGCGGTGCAGGCGGCCGTCGAGGGGGACATCGGCCCCCAGACGCCGGCTTCCTATCTCCAGGAGCACAGCCGGGCCTATATCTACGTGGATCCCGACTCCGCGTCGCTCTTGGGGCCCTCCCGGGATCCGGTCGTGATCGAGGTCCCCAAGCTGGGAGAGCTCCGGTCGCTCCGGGCGGGAAGCGAGCACTTCCACCTGCTCGTGGCGGCCGATTTCTCCAAGATGCAGGATCCCGAGCTCGGGGAATTCGCGGACCG
>DATGFI010000192.1:0-4291 GCA_035309205.1 Planctomycetota bacterium
TGTCATCGAGGACGGGGTTCACATCGGCTCCAACAGCGTGCTCGTCGCCCCGGTCCGCATCGGAAAGGGCGCCAAGACCGGGGCGGGCGCGGTCGTGCTCCGCGGCGAAGTCCCCCCCGGCGCGGTCATGGTGGGCGTGCCGGCCCGGGCGATCTCCAAGAGCATGAACGGACATCCGAAGCCTGCGAGAAAACATCCGGCGAAATCAGGGAAGAAGCGCGGATGAAGAATTCCCTTCTCGTCTTCTCGGGAAACGCCAACCGGGCGCTGGCCAAGAAGGTCTGCGACTACCTGGGTCTCCCTCTGGGGAAGATCGAGATCAGCCGCTTCCCCGACGGCGAGATCGACATGAAGATCCTGGAGGACGTCCGGGGCGCGGACGTCTACGTGATCCAGCCGACCTGCCCGCCGGTGAACGAAAACCTGATGGAGCTCCTCATCATGGTGGACTGCCTCCGCCGCGCAAGCGCGGAGCGCATTACCGCCGTCATCCCGTATTTCGGCTACGCACGGCAGGACCGAAAGGCCGAGGGGCGCGTGCCCATCAGCGCGAAGCTCGTCGCCAACGTGATCACC
Organism: Planctomycetota bacterium; assembly: GCA_035309205.1. Lineage (GTDB taxonomy): Bacteria > Planctomycetota > MHYJ01 > MHYJ01 > JACPRB01 > JACQFK01. Next base: position 577 of record DATGFI010000192.1, read on the forward strand.
GCCGCCGGGGTGAGCCGCGCGCTTGCCGTCGACCTTCACGCCGCGCAGCTGCAGGGCTTCTTCGACATCCCGATGGATCACCTGTACGCGGCGCCGGTCCTCGTCGACTATTTCCGCCGGCTGGACCTGAAGGACCTGACGATCGTCTCGCCGGACGTGGGCGGCATCAAGATGGCGCGCGCCTACGCCAAGAGGCTCAACGCCGACCTGGCCATCGTCGACAAGCGTCGCAGCGGGCCCACCGAGATTGAAGCGATGCACGTGATCGGCGAGGTGAAGGACCGGAACGTGATCCTGGTCGACGACATGATCTCGACGGCGACGTCGATCACGGAAGCGGCCAAGGTCTGTCGAAAGAAGGGCGCCAAGGAGATCTATATCTGCGGCACGCACGCGGTGCTGGCGGGCAAGGCGGTCGAGAAGCTGCAGAAGGCGCCGGTCAAGGAAGTCGTTGTGACGGACACCATCCCGCTGGACGGGAAGGAGTTCTCGAATCTCAGGGTGCTGTCGATCGCGAACCTGCTGGGCGAGGCGATCCGGCGCATCCATCATTCGGAATCGGTGAGCAGCCTCTTCCTTTAATCACAGAGGCCTAGGAGAAAGCCATGGCTGAACAGTTCGCGATCAGCGCGGAGAAGCGCGAGGCCCTGGGGACCCGGGTGTCCCGTCGCCTTCGCAAGTCGGGCAAGATCCCGGCGGTGCTCGCCCGAAAGGGCGAGGATCCCCTGCACCTGCTGGTGGACGCGAAGGAGTTCGCGCAGCTGGTCAAGAAGCATGCGCGCATCATCAACCTGACCCACCCCGCAGGCAAGGACAAGGTCTTCATCAAGGAGGTCCAGTACGACCACCTGGATGAGCACGCCATCCACGTGGACTTCACGCGGATCGCGATGGACCAGCTTCTGACCATCGAGGTCCCGCTGATCCTCAAGGGCAAGCCCGTCGGAGTGTCGGAGGAAGGCGGCGTTCTCGATCAGTACATCAAGACGCTCAAGATTCAGTGCCTCCCCGACGCGATTCCCGACCACATCGAGGCGGACGTGACGTCGCTGAAGAAGGACGTCAAGTTCACGATCAAGGATCTGGCGCTGCCCGCGGGGCTCAAAGCCGCGCACGACCCCGACCTCCTGCTGGCGATCGTCCAGGAGCACAAGGTCGAGGAGATCGCCCCGGCCGCGGCGGCCGCGGGTCCGGTGGAGCCGGAGCTGATCAAGAAGCCCAAGGAGACCGAGGAAGGCGCCGAGGGCGAGGCGAAGGGCGAGAAGAAGGAAGCTGCTCCCAAGAAGGAAGAGAAGAAGTAGTCGGCCGGGCCCGGTGAATGTACATCATTCTCGGCATCGGGAATCCCGACGAGAAGTACGACGGTACGCGGCATAACGTCGGCTGGATGACGGTCGACGCGCTCTCTGAGAAGATGGACCGGAAGTTCAAGAAGGCGGGCTTCGAGTTCTGGGCCGCCGAGGGGCGGATCGGCCGCCACGACGCGGTCCTGGTGAAGACCTGGACCTACGTGAACGAGACGGGCCGCGTGGTCCCGGAGCTCCGGAAACGCTGGGGCGAGGAGATGATGGTCGTCTGCGACGACGTCAATCTTCCCTTGGGCAGCGTGAGGATCCGGAAGGACGGGTCCAGCGGCGGGCACAACGGCCTCAAGTCGGTCGAGGCCGCCCTGGGGACGAACGTCTATCCGAGGATGCGCCTGGGAGTGGGCGGGGGAAAGCCCGACCCGAACTGGGTGCTGGGGCGGTTCACGAAGGAAGAGGGGCCCGTGGTGGAGAAGATGGTGGCGGAGGCCTGCGAGGCGGTCCGCTGCTGGATGGATGACGGAATTGAAAAGTGCATGACGAGATATAACCGGAGGAAGGATCAGTGAAAACGTACGAAGCGATGCTCCTGGTGGACCCGACCATCGCGGCCAAGGAATGGACCAAGGTCGGCGAGGAAGTCGACCGGGTGGTGAAGCGCCATGGGGCGTCGGTGATCTCCGTGGTCAAGTTCGGGGAGCGCAAGCTGGCGTATCCCGTGAAGAAGAGCAACCGCGGCACGTACGTGGTGGCCTACTTCAGCTCGCCCGAGAAGGTGCTGGGAAAGATCAAGGCCGATTTCCAGCTCTCGGAAGTCGTGATGCGCAGCCTGATCCTGGCGCACGACGGCGAGCTCCGGAAAGAGTCTCCGAGGGACTTCGAGACGGCCGGGCCGCTGCCGCCGAAGACCGACCGGCCGGGCTTCGTCCCGCCGGGCGCCGGTTTCGGGGGCGGATTCGGCGGACCGCCCGGAGGCGGCCGTCCCTGGGAGGACCGCGGGCCCCGCGGCTAGACGAGGTGAACCATGGCGTCCTTCAATAAGGTCATCCTGCTGGGGAACCTGACTCGCGATCCGGAGCTGCGGTATACGCCGCAGGGGTCGGCGGTCTGCGAGTTTGCGCTGGCCCTGAATTACGTCTACACGAACAAGCAGACGGGACAGAAGGTCGAGGAGGTTTCCTTCATCGACATCGTGGCGTGGGGGAAGACCGGCGAAATCTGCGCCGAGTACCTGAAGAAGGGCCGTCAGGTGATGATCGAGGGCCGGCTGAAGCAGGACCGCTGGGAAGCCCAGGACGGCAAGAAGATGAGCAAGGTCCGCGTGACGGCGGAAAACGTGCAGTTCGTCGGCAGCCGTCCCGCCGGCGAGGGCGGGGGCGGCGGGAGCGCTCCGCGGAGCGGAGGCGCCGCGCCGTCGGGCGGTGGTCCCGAGGAAGGGCCGCCTCCGGGAGCCGAAGAGGACATTCCGTTCTAGGAACCCAAGTGCGACAGGGGGCGAAGCCCCAGAAAGAGGAGATCGTAATGCCCAGGATCGAACGGGACCGCGGCCGCGGCGACGATCGCGACGATCGCCGCAAGAAGTACACCAAGTTCCGCAAGGACAACCGGTGCCGCTTCTGCCGCGACAAGACCAAGGTCGTCGACTACAAGGAGCTGCAGGTGCTGTTCAAGCTCTGCACCGGCCAGGGTAAGCTCTACTCGCGGAAGCGTTCGGGCAATTGCGCCTTCCATCAGCGCAGCGCCCAGCTTGCCGTGAAGCGGGCCCGCTACATGGCCATGCTCCCGTACGTGGGCATGGGGAACCTGTAATCGCCGGTCCCCGGACCGGACGACACAACGCTGAAGACTGGAGACTGCGATGAAAGTACTGCTCTGGCAGGACGTGGACAAGCTCGGCCGCCGCGGCGAGACCGTGGACGTACGCGAGGGCTTCGCGCGCAACTTCCTATTCCCGCGCAAGCTCGCCAGCATCCCCACGCCTTCGATGCACAAGGAGTTCGAGCTGGCCAAGCGCCGCGTGGTCAAGCAGGAGGCCGCCCTCATCGGCGACGCCAAACAGGTCGCCGAAAAGCTGGCCGGCGTCACCTCGGTCTCCATTGAAGTCAACACCAACGAGGAGGGGCTGCTCTACGGCGCCGTCTCCCCGAGCATGATCGCCGACGCGCTCAAGGACCAGGGCCTCAAGGTCGAGGCGAGGGCCATCGAGATCGCCGAACCCATCAAGAAGGTGGGCACCTACGAGGTGGTCGTCAGCCTGCATCGCGAGGTCAAGCCCAAGCTTAAGGTTTGGGTGCTCTCGACCAAGGCCGTCAAGCCGGAAGGCTCCGGCAAGGCCGAAGAGAAGAAGAGCTAGGCGGGGAATCCCGAATCTCGAATCCCGGATCACGGAAGGACTCCTCGGGCCGTGATTC
>DATGFI010000193.1:0-2492 GCA_035309205.1 Planctomycetota bacterium
TACCGGTCCATCGCCTCCAGAAGCCTGAAGACCGGACCGCAATTCGAGCAGTCCGTCTTCGCGCATCCACAGTCCCGGGCGCGCAGGGCGGAGCCGCGGATGACCGGGATCTCATCCGCCGGAAATCCGTGCTTCCGAAGAAGATCACGGACCTCGAGCTCGATCAGATCGAGCAACTCGACATCCTGGACCAGATCCACTTTGTTCATGAACACCACCATGGCTGGCACCTGAACCTGCTTGGCGAGGAGCACATGCTCTCCCGTCTGGGGCATGCAGCCATCGGTCGCGCTGACGAGCAGAATGGCCCCATCCATCTGCGCGGCGCCCGTGATCATGTTCTTGATGTAATCCACGTGGCCCGGGCAGTCGATGTGGGTGTAATGCCTTGCCTCGGTCTCGTAAGGCACATGAGAGATCGCGATCGTCACGACCTTCGACTCATCCCTGCGACCGTCCTTGATCGACGCCTTGGCCACCTCGTCATAGCTCGTCGCCTGGGCGAGGCCTCTCTTCGCGAGGAGGCTCGTGATGACCGAGGTGAGCGTGGTCTTGCCGTGATCGATGTGCCCGATCGTTCCGACGTTGACGACGGGCTTGGTGCGGGCGAAAAGCATCTTGGACATAGGTTGAGCTCCTTGAATTCGGACAGGGTATGTCCGCTTCGAGAAATGGATCAGGAAAGGGTCGTGAGCGCGGACCGCGCCCTGGCCGGGCGGATAGTGACTGACCCTAGCGCGCCCGGCGCTGGGCGTGTCGATCGAAGTGGGCAGTCTTGAACTGGAAAATGACCATGTCGGTTCTGTAGGCTTCAACCGGATCGGGAGCGGAAGGTTCGCGTGAGGACGTCAGGATCGCCAAGAATCCTGGCAGAGTCTGGTTGCAGGATTGGTCCTTACGACCTTTTCGCGCTCCCTTTTTCCTTCCTCTCAAGCACAGCACTCAAGGCTACTTCCCAGTTCGGCACCTTTACCAGCCAGTCCAGTTCCGGCACCGGACGTCGCTGCTCCCCGAACAGGAAGAGGTGCGGCACGCGGCCGCGCATCGCTTCGAGAACATCGAGCCGGTCGTCGATGAAGTACTCGATCCCCAGCCTCTCGCAATGCCCCGCCTTCTGTGACCGTTCGAGGCAAAAGATCAGCCGGTCGCGTCGCAGCCCGGTCTTGTCGTAGAAGCCGTGGTGGTCCAGCCAGCGCCGCGTCCGATCCTGGACTCGCGGAAAGCACTTCGAGATCAGCCAGACCCGCCGTTCGAAGACTTCTACGAGCCGCGTCACAGCTTCGAAGGCGCCGGCCATCGGCGGCGTCTGGAGGGCCTCCTCCAACGTGCCCTCGATGAAGGACGTGTCCTCGTTTCCGCCGCAGCCGCCAGGCGCAATCAGCACCCGCCCAATGTCGATTCCCAGGTTCATAGTTCCGTTCTCCTTTCGAACGAAACTCTATCGTCTAAATAAATAGACAGGAACTACTGTGTTATTATGATCTATAGTTACAGACTATGATTGGCCTGGATGAACTGAGGTCGTTTTCGGTCTTCGCCGACTGCCTGAACTTTACTCGGGCGGCGGAGGAGCTCCACATCTCGCAGCCCGCCTTGCACGTCAAGATCCGAAAATTGGCCGAGAACCTCCGCGTGCCCCTGTACCGCCGCCAGGGGCGTCGGTTGGAGCTCACCGAACAGGGCAAGCGTGTTGCCGCGTTCGGTCGAGACATGCAGGATCGATCGTTGTCGTTCGTCCAGGAGTTGACGGCGGGGACCGTCGACGCCCCCGTGATCCTGGCAGCCGGCGAAGGGGCTTACCTGTACCTCCTTGGCCCGGCGCTAAAGCAGTTCGCCAAGAGGGACTCTGCACCTCTCCGGCTGCTCACGCTCGACGCGGATGGGGCCATCGATGCGGTCAGAGCAGGGAAAGCCCATCTGGGCGTTGCTTCCCTGGAAACCGTCCCCGACGGCCTCGAAGCCCAGGTGTTGGCTCGCGTGGAGCAGGTCCTGGTGCTGCCCGATCGACATCCGCTGGCGGCGCGGGAGGAGTTGAAGCTATCCGACCTGAAGGATCAACCCCTCATCGTCCCGCCCCCTGGCCGGCCGCACCGGATCCTGCTGGCCCGCGCGCTGCAGTCGGCAAACGTTCCATGGAAGGTGGCCGTCGAAGCCGGCGGCTGGGAGCTTATGATCGAGTTTGTCCGGATGGGCATGGGGTTAGCCGTCGTGAACGGATTCTGCGCGTTTCCTCGGGGCGTGGTCGCCCGTCCGCTCCGCGGTCTTCCCGCCGTCCAATACCACGTCTTTCATCTGCGAGGAATGGCCCGGCAGGGCGCCCCGTCCCGACTGAGGCAAGCTCTCCTGGAGCGGCGCTGATGACGGAATCCAAGTTGGTCAAACTCTCCAAACTGATGTCGCTCGTTCTGCGTCACGAGCCAGAGAAATTCGGAGTTGTCCTCGACGCCGAAGGCTACACGCCGATGAGGGAGTTGCTTGATGCACTCCGGAAG
>DATGFI010000194.1:0-4665 GCA_035309205.1 Planctomycetota bacterium
CAAGGTCGCGATTCTCCAGGAGCTGGAGCACCTCGATCTGATCCGCGCCAACCGTCGGCTCAACGAGGAGATGGGTCGCATGGTGGACGAACTGTTCCGTGCGAATCGGGAGCTGCGCGACCTGAATCAAATGAAGGACCAGTTCCTGGCCAACTGCTCGCACGAGCTCAAGACGCCCCTGGTCTCGGGCATGGGCTACGTCGACCTCATGCTGACGGGGGGCATGGGGCACCTGGACCCTCGCCAGGAGAAGGGGCTCCGCATCGCCCATCGGAATCTCGAGCGTCTGCTGGGCCTGATCGAGAACCTGCTGGCGCTGGCCAAGGCCCGCTTCAAGCCCGAAGAACTCCGGATGGCCCGATTCGACCTTCGCCCCCTGCTGGAAGAGTGCGTCGAGTCTCTGCAGGCGCGGGCCCGGAAGAGGAGCCTGCACGTCAAGACGTCTCTCCCGAAAGGAAAAATCCCGGTCGACGGCGACGAGCGAAAGATCCACAGCGTCATCACGAACGTCCTGGCGAACGCGGAAAAGTTCTCGCCCGACGAGGCTCGCATCGAGGTCCGCGTAGGGAAGGCCCGGAACGGGCGGATCCGCGTGACCGTCACCGACAACGGTGTCGGCCTGAAGGAAGCGAGGGCGGAGATCCAGCCCTTCAAGACCACGTCGGACTACCGCTACGCCGGAATGGGCATCGGCCTGACTCTGGCGCGTCAGATTCTGCAGCAGCACCAGTGCGACATCGTGCTGGAACGGGCCCCCCAGGGGGGTGCGCGGGTCCAGTTTGACCTCCCCGCCGCCAAGGGATAGAATCGCGCGGTTGTGCTCGATCTCGCCCGGTTCTTCTCCCTAAGCCACGATCTCGGGTTCGTCACCGACGTCCACGGGGCGGTCTTGGCCGCCACTCCCGGTGCCGAGCGCGCCCTGGGCTACAGCCAGTCGGAGCTGAAGGGCGTCGACCTGAGCAGCCTGGACGAAGGGGGAGACCTCCGCCGCTTCTTCGAATCCTCCCCGACGCGATCCCGAATGAATCTGGGGTTCCATCTGCGCACGCGGTCGGGGTCCCTGCTCGCCCTGGGCGCAATGGCGTCGTGCCTCCGGGACGAGGAAGGAACCCCGCGGGGCTGGTTCATCGCCGGCCAGGATCTGAACGGCGCGGTTGCCGAATCCCGCGAAGCGCCGACCATCCTGGAAGCCCTCGTGGATTCGATCGGCGCCGCGGTCTGGTCCTTCGACCGGAACGGGCGGGTCATCACCTGGGGCCGCAGCTGCGAGAAGGCCTTCGGCATCCCGAAAGGGCAGGCGGAGGGGAAGCTGTCGGTCGTCCGCCTGTTTCAGTCTCCCGCTGAGTATCGCCGGGTGGTGGAATCGGTGGACCGGGATGGCCGCTTTTCGGGAGAGCTGATCCTGGTCGGTGCCGATGGGGCTGCGCTGCCGAACAGCGTCTCGGTGACGCCGCTCGTCTCGGACGGCTTCGCGCTTGGCTACACGGCGGTCTCCTTCGACATCGCCCAGCGCCGGCGGGCCGAGGAGCTCCAGCGCAGCCTCTTCGAGCAGGCGGGCGAGGCGATCGTCGTCGTGGATCTGAACGGTCACCGGATCGTCGACGTCAACGACCGTGCCTGCGAGGTTTACGGTTACACGAAGGAGGAGTTCTCCAGGGTTTCCGTGGACCTCCTGCGGCTCAATCCGACGGTGTCCATCGAAGAAGTGGACCGCCGACTCCGGGAGACGGGCCGCTATGAGTCCGAGCGCGAGCCGGGTCGCCGGAAGGACGGCAGCTCCTTTCCGTGCAGCCTCAACATCCGCCTGATCCGCGTGGGCGGCAAGGAGTACACCGTCGCGGTCGTGCGGGACCTGACGCCCGAGCGCCGCGCGGAGGAGTTCTTTCGCGTGCTCTTTGAAAAGGCGAGTGATTCGATCTTCCTCGTCGAGGACCGGACTCAGCAGGTCGTGGAAGCCAATGAGGCCGCCTGCCGCATGCTGGGGTACACGCGCGAGGAGTTTCTCCGCCTGAAGGTCCCGGACCTGGTCCCGCCGGAACTCCGCCACCGGATCGCCGGCGTGCGGCAGCATCTCGTGGAGGGCGGCGGATACCAGCGGGACCGCCGCCTGCTGCTTCGGAAAGACGGAACCTCCGTGCCGACCGACCACGCCATCACCCAGTTGGACCTGGGCGGATGCCGATTTTATCTGGCCTCGTCGCGCGACCTGACCCTCCACGAGGCGGCCGCGCAGGAGCTGGCGGAAGCCAAGGCCTTCCTCGAACATCTTCAGGAGAACGCCAACGACGGCTTCGCGCTGCTCGATGAGAATGGGGTCTATATCTCGGTCAATCAGAGTCTCCTGAACATTCTTGGCGCGCGTCGAGAAGACATGATCGGCCGAAGCTACCAGAGCCGGTCGGATCCCAAGTCCCACGAGGAATATGCCCGCTACTGGCAGCGCCAGATGCAAGGCGAAAAGATCTCGATGCGGACGACGATCATGCGGCCCGACGGGCGCCCGGTCATCTGCGAGATCCGGTCCGCTCCCATCAAGCGGGGGAGCCGCACGTTCATCTTCGCGATCCTAAGAGACGTCACCGACCAGGTTCATGCCCGCGAGGATCTGGAACGGCGCGTCGCGGAGCGCGCCGCCGAACTCTTCCAGAGCGAGGAGCGGTTCCGGGCTTCATTCACCCAGGGCGGGATCGGGATGGCGCTCGTCGGGCTCGACGGCCGCTTTCTCCAGCTCAACCGGGCCCTTTGCGGGATGCTGGGATATCAGGAGGAGGAGCTGCTCCGGAAATCCTTCAAGGACATCACGCATCCCGAGGACCAGGAGAAGAGCCTCGAGCTGGCGCGGCACATGGTCCGGGAGCGGCAGCTGTTCGCACGGTTGGAGAAACGCTATCTCCATCGCGACGGCCACTTCGTCTGGTGCGACCTGTCGACCACGCTGGTCCAGGGCCCTCGCGGCGAAGACCTCTATTTCGTTTCCAGCTTCCAGGACATCACCGACCGGAAGCGGTCGGAAGAGACGGTCCGGCAGAGCGAGGCGCGTTTTCGCGCCATCACCGAGGGGACGCCGGTTCCGACCACCATCACTCGCCCGGACGGGAAGGTCGTCTTCGTCAACCTGGCGGCGGCCCGGCTGTTCGGCCTGGGCCGGGACGAAGCTCTGGGGCGGATGGCCAGCGAATTCTACGCCGATCAGACCGACCGCGAGAACATGCGCGCCCGGCTCCTCCAGGACGGTGAACTTTCCGGATATGAACTGAAGCTGCGCCGGTCCGACGGCACGGCGTTCTGGACCATGGTCAACCTTCGGACCGTGACCTTCGAAGGCGAGCCCGCGATTTTCAGCTCCTTCGTCGACATCGATGCCCGGAAGCGCGCGGAGGAGGCGCTTCGGCAGAGCGAAAGCCGCTACCGGGCTCTCGCGGAGAACACGGCCGTGGGCGTGTGGCACACGACGATCGAGGGCCGCACGATCTATGCGAACCCCGCGATGCTGTCGATCCTCGGCCTGTCGAAGCTCTCGGACCTGGACCACCGGCGCGTCGAGGACTTCTTCCCTCCCGCGGTGCTGGAGAAAATCGGCGAGGAGCACCGGAAGCATCCGCAGGGCTTCAGCACGGAGGGCGAGATCGTCCGCCAGGACGGCAGTCGCCGCCAGGTGGTTCTCTTCGGCGGCCCGATGCCGTCGCTCGACAAGCCCCCGGGAGCGTCTATCCGGTCCATCATCGACGTCACGGAGCGCAAGCAGGCCGAGATCGCGCTGAGAGAAAGCGAGGAGCGCTTCCGCGCCATCACCGAAGGGGTGCCCGTCGCGGTGATCATCGCCCGTACCTCAGACGGCGTCATCCTCTACGGCAATGAGCAGGCGGCCGAATCCCTTGGCCTGGCGACCGGGATGCTCGAAGGACGGAGCGTTCCCGAATTCCTGGCGCAGCCGGAGCAGCGGACGCAGCTGATGGAGCGCCTGTCGCGCGGCGATCCGGCCCTGGGCCTGGAGATCCAGTTCCGCCGGTCCGACGGGGCGCTCTTCTGGGGTGCGGCGTCGCTGCGGCTGGCCAGCTTCCGGGGCGAGCCGGTGACGCTCGGGGTCTTCTCGGACATCACGGCACGGAAAGAGTCGGACGTGCTGCTTAAGAAGGCCCACGAAGAGCTGGAGCAGCACGTGCTGGAACGCACGGCCGAGCTGGCCCGCGCCAACGAGCTGCTCCAGGATGAAATTGCCGAACGCAAGCGCGCCGAGAACGCGCTTCGCCTGATCCTCGAGGGAACGGCGACGGTCACGGGGGGATCCTTCTTCCGATCCCTGGCCCGGCATCTCGCCTCGGCTCTCAACGTGCGCTTCGCAAGCGTCGTCCAGAAGCTGCCTCAGAAGCCCGGCTATGCGCAGACGATCTCCTTCTGGACCGGATCCGGATTCGCTGACCCCCTGGAATATGCGCTCGAAGGGACGCCCGGCGAGGACGTCCTGGGGGGCGAGGCCTGCAGCTACGGTCACGACGTGCAGCGGCTCTATCCCCAGGACCGCCAGCTGGCCGACCTCGGAGTCGAATGCTATCTGGGCGTGCCGATGCTGGACTCTTCCGGAAGCGTGGTCGGCCTCATCTCCGTCATGGATGTCAAGCCCGCCTCGGACGAGGAGCGAAAGCTCTCGGTATTGAAGATCTTCGC
>DATGFI010000195.1:0-2000 GCA_035309205.1 Planctomycetota bacterium
CAGGCATCCGAACCTGTGTTCGCAGTGTCAGGATGCCTGGGATGAATTCCTTTTCGAGACCGTGCGCCGCTGGCACGAGGGCCTCCGGAACTGCTTCTTCTGCGGGCGGACCCTTGGGGAGGAGCTGTTCCCGGCCAACTCACCGCTCGGCCCCAGTTGCGTGAAATGCAGCCTCGGGCTCGCCCCATCGGAATCGCGAGCGGCTTAGTTTTCTGAGCTTGTCTCGAGCTCGAGGACCGTGTCTTGGCTGGGCTCCTGAGTGGCGTTCGGGGACACGAGGATGTACCGGACTGCGAGGTCTCCTCGATCCGTCAGGAGGCGGATGGAGCGGATCCCGGGCGACTTGAACACCTCGGGCAGGGAAATCTCCGCCCAACCCCACACCATGCCCATCTCCGAGCGCCGTCCGAAATCCGGCGGGATCACCAGCTTGGCGGCATTGGATTGCCCCGGTGCGATCGATTGCGGGCCACCGTCCTGCGGGACGACACCTTCGGAAGCCTGATAGAACATGACCACATCGCCGCGCGTCCTTCCACCCACGTAGGCCCAGGCCCGGTAGCGGACGCCGGGTTTGGCGATAAAGTCGCCCTCGACGAAATTCTGTAGGGCCAGCTCCGGGCGAACGCTCGACTCCGAAACCCAGTACGAACCTCCCTGAGGGCGCCGGATCTGCACAAAGACGTTGGACTTCCCAGAAGCCTTCAGCTCCTCGGCTTTCAGGATCTGGTCGCTCCGCTTAAGCGTGCTGCGGTGCTTGGCTCCTTTTGAAAGGAGAAGGTAGCCCAGAGTCCCGCTCGTCGCCCCCAAGAGCAGGAGGGCGCTCGCCAGGATCCACACCAGCTTTCCATGCCGAGCTGCTGGCTGACCAATCGATTGATTCTCCGGTGCTGGCAGCCCCGGGTGGGTGGCGCTGCCGGCACGGGGCCAGGCTCCTTGCCGGTCTCAGGCTGAAGTGCGGGCGTCGCCGCCGGCTGGCCCTCGCTCGCCGCAGGGCTGCTTGCGACGGGAGGGGAGGGGCTTGGCTCGGGCACGGCCGCTCCGCTGGCCGGCCCGCTGGCTCGCTCTATACCAAGAATCATCTCCGGGGGCAGAGTGATCACCTCATCTGAAGAGGTGCCGGCACTGGCGGAGTAGACCGGAGTCGTTTTGAACGCCTCGACTGCCTCTTCGACCGTCTCCAGATGCTGCAGGATGAGCGAGATGCCGAGGCGTTCGAGCACGAGCTTCGCTTGGGGCTTGGCTCCGGCCATTTTGAGGTCGCCGCCTTTTTGACGAAGATCATCCACGACTGCGATGAACGCTGACACGCCGCGACTATTCATGTACCGGAGTCCGCTGAGGTCGACGATGATCCGATTGACCCGCGTATTGAGGATCTCCGTCAGTCGCCGGGTCATGACTTCATCGAACGTGTCATCCAATCTCCCCGAAAGCCTGAAGATGGCGCAGCCATCTCGCTGAGAGACCGCCAGGTCCCACACTGCGGCCTCGCGTACACCGGCCAAGGACAGAAGGTTCGGGCCCGGTGGGGCAGCCCCCTTCTCGGCCGGCGCCTTCATGGCAGCACTCGGCTTTTCAGGAGTCGACAGGATGTCTCGAATGGCCTCAATGACCGCGCCGGGCGTCTTGGGACGCCGTTCCGCTTCCGGCTCGATCATCTTGAGGATGAGGTCATTGACCCTCCTGCTGACCCGCGGATTGATCTCCGACGGTGCTACCCGAGGCGCGGTGGCGTGCTTGATGAAGTAGTCGCCCGGAGCATTCCCTTGGAAGGGAAGTTTCCCCGTTACCAGCTGGTAGAACGTGATGCCCAGCGAGTAGATGTCCGTCCTGCAATCGAGCTCACGATCGCCCTTCGCCTGTTCCGGGGACGCGTGGGTCGGGGTGCAATTGACGTATCCCGTTGACGTCAGCTTCGTATCCTTGCGGACACTCTTGGCCAGGCCCAGATCGCAAATCTTGGCAACCCCTTCACCGGTCATCATGATGTTTTGCGG
>DATGFI010000196.1:0-2952 GCA_035309205.1 Planctomycetota bacterium
CGTCATCGACGTGGGGATCAACGAGACAAAGGACGGCAAGCTGGTGGGCGATGTGGTCTTCGACGAGGCCAAGGAGGTGGCAGCCTGGATCACGCCGGTGCCCGGCGGCGTCGGCCCGGTTTGCCACTCGATCCTGCTCCGCAACATCGCCGCCTGCGGGCGGAAGGCGATCGTCTAGACCTCCCGGCACGCTTTGGCCCGGCGTTTGGCCGGGCGCGCGGATAAGCCGCGCGATCGTCCCGAGCCAGCCCCGGAGCTCCAAGACCGGCAGGGCGACAATGCTGGAAGAGACCGGTCCGTCAAGGAGGGGCGGACGGAAAAGGCCCGGTTTTCAAGAGGGAAACGCCTCCCCACGAACGTGTCCCTTACCGACCGAGCGCCGTGTTGATCGCCTTTACCGTCCGGTCGGTTCTATAGTCGACAATCTTCCTTCCCCATTCGACGGTTTTCTCCGCGGGCGACAGATCCACGCCATTGATCTTGAACCGGCCCGCAGCTAGGCGCTCCTTCATCCGGATGGTCGACGGATCGACGAGCAGCATCTGCGCCTCCATCATGAAGCTGTCGTGGAGTCCCTCGTCGACCTCCTTCAGCCCCTGCGTCGCGAGCCACTGGGCGACGTCGTCGTTCTCGTCATAATACTCCTTGATGTAATGGATCGAGGTCTTCACGCCCGCCCATTTCTGGCTCAGGTCCTTCGCGACCGCCTCCAGCCCGTCCTGGTCGAGGCCGTGGTCGCCGATGAGAACAATGTGCCGGAAGCCGGTCACCCGGAGACTCATACAAATGTCGGTCAGCAACCGACGGAACGTGTCTTCGGTGACGCCGATCGTTCCCGGATACTTCATGTGGTCCGTAGGAGGAGTGAAGTCTCCTTCGGGCGCGAAGCCGACGATAGGAGCGATGAGCGCGTTGCCCAGGCGCTCGGCGATCGCTCGCGTGGTCGCGCGCAGGACGACGTTGTGTTTGCCGGTCACGACGTAGGGGCCGTTCTGCTCGATCCCCCCCGCGGCCACGAGGACGGTGTTCTTCCCGGCCTTCAGGGCGTCGCGGACTTCCATCCACGTCATCTCGTCGATACGGAGCGAGTCCGACGCCGCGATGGGGCGGGGGCTGGCCGGGTCAGGGGCGACGGGATCGGGCTTGTCCTGGGAGAACGCCGCGGCCAGGGCCAGGAGCAGGACGGTGGTACGCATGGATGCCTCCTCTGTCCAGAGTACACTTCCGGACATCTTGGGGTAAACTGGTTGGGAGAAATCTAGAGTCAGCCATGCCCGGGAGACCCCAGAACCGCCAGGAGTACGCCGTCGCCTGCAGCTGCGGCGCCAGCTTCTCCCTGGATGCCCGGGGCTTCGGGAAGCCCCGCCCCTGCCGCACATGCGGAGCGACCGTTACCGTCGCCTGGGGCCGGGACCCCAAGTCCGGCAAGACCGTGCCCGTCGCGATGAGCCAGAAGAAGGCGGCCCCCAGGCCGCCAGCGGGCCCGTCGGGCCCGGCCGGCGCGCCTGCCGCGCCTCCGCCGGTGCAAGACACGGTCAAGGCCTTCTGCGGATGCGGCAACAGCAAACGCGTGCCCGCGTCGCAGAGAAACAGCCCACCGCGATGCCCGCACTGCGGAAAGATGATGCGGATCGAAGACGTCCCGTTGGACAGGCCCAAGGGCAAGATCGAAAAGTTCGAGCGGTCCAAGCCGTCGGCCCCCCTGCTGCCGCTCCACCTTCGCGCGCCGCTCCGGGTTCGCATCAAGAAGGACGCGCAGTTCTTCGATTGCGTCTGCGGCGAGCGGGTGTTGATCCGTTCCGGCTCCGAGGGCCGTCCGATCCAATGCCTGGCCTGCGACCGGTTCCATACGGTCGAGATTGAAGGGGCGCTTCCGCCCGGTCCAGCGGCCGAATCCGGCGCGAAACCCCGAGGCGCACTTCCCGCGCCGTCGCGCCCACTTGTGATGGGCGAATTCCTCTGCAAGTGCGGCGAGATCCAGCCCCCCCGGACGTCCCGAACCGGCAAGTCGTTCGAGTGCAAGAAATGCGGCCGAAAGGGCGCCGTGGAAATCGAGAAGAGCGCGGACGGCAAGGTGACGATGAAGCCGACCTTCACGTACGAGCCCAAACCGGCCGCCCGTCCGGCGGCGGCCGCGGGGGCTGCGAAACCCATGGGCCCCGCCCCGGCGGCGACGGGCCCCTCCGCGCCGTCGTGGACCTGCGCCTGCGGCCAGGCGGTCGAGGTTCACGCGGTCATGTCGAAAGGCAGCCCGGCCTGCCCGGCCTGCGGGCGGCAGATCCGGATGGAGAAGATACAGATTCCCGGGACGACGAGGACGCTGATCCGTCCGGTCTTCGGAGATCCGGCGTCGAAGCCGGCCGCCTCGACCCGGAAGGAGGACGGCGTGGTCTCCTTCGAGGAGCTTCCTCCGGTGTCGGTCCCGGAGCCGCCGACGTTCGCCGAGACGGCGATCTTCGAGAGGGCCGCCGGGTCGGCCGACGACGATGCGCCCCCGTCGGTCGCGTCCGACGCCCAGATTGCGATCTGCGAATGCGGAGCCGAGATCCTGGTGTCGAAGCGCGATGTGGGCAGCACCATCCAATGCCCCGCGTGCGCCGACGTGATGACGGTGGAATGGACTCCAGACCCGCGGACGCGTCAGCCGGTGCTCAGCATCCGGACGCTCGGGACGCTGGACGATGCCGACTGGAAGCTGGAAGACTTTCAGTAGCTACGCGCGCGTCTTGTACCACTTCACGAAGTCGCGGATCCCCTCTTCGATCGGGGTTTTCGGATCATAGCCCAGGCCGCGCCGCGCCAAGTCGATCGATGCGCAGGTGCGTTTCACGTCGCCGGGCTGTTCCGGCAGCATCTTGATCCGGGGCGTGCGTCCGACGTTTTCCCCGATGAGATCGATGAGCCGTCTCAGGGGGATCGTACGCGATTCGCCCAGGTTGTAGATCGCGAACG
>DATGFI010000197.1:0-5924 GCA_035309205.1 Planctomycetota bacterium
GGCGAAAGCACGGTGCTGGACAATTCCTGCCTGATGTTCATTTCGAACATGTGGTCGGGGAGCCGTCACGATTCGGGCAAGCTGCCGATCCTCCTGCTGGGCGGGCTGGGGGGCCGGCTGGAGACGGGCCGGGTGCTGGACTATCTCCCGAAGAGCGCCGAAGATCGAAAACTCTGCTCCCTTTATCTGTCCCTCATGGACCGCATGGGCGTGAAGGCCGGCCGTTTCGGAGATGCGGCGTCGCCTCTAGCGGGACTCTAGCGCAGACGCATCCCGCCGCATTTTCCGGGAACCTTCGCCGGGCTCGAGGACTCTCGGAATTGTCCAGTAACGACCCTTGATGCGCCCGGATCCGCCAACTCAGGGTCATGGCAGCAAATAAGCTGGCAACGGGGTCGCGTCTCCTGGCCGTCTGGCCGGGAATGGGTCATGTGGCCCTGACGGCCGGGCTTTACCTCATGTCTAAGCTCCAGATGCGGGAGGAGGAGCCCCTTGCGACCGGGGACCTCTTCGACCTGGATCATATCGACGTCACCAAGGGATTGGCGACGCCGGGCCATATCCCGATGAGTCATCTGTATGCCTTCCGGGATCCGCGGAAGAACGGTGACCTTGGCCTGGTCATCGGCGAGGCTCAGCCTCCCACCCATAAGCTGGAGTACTGCCGCCGGATCCTCGACGGGGCGGAACGTCTCGGCGTGGGACAGGTGGTGACGTTTGCGGCGATCGCGTTCGACATCCACCCGCGGGATCCGTCGAGGGTATTCGGCGTGGCCACCCATCCGGAGTGGCTGGAGGCGCTCCGGAGTCACGGGATCGAGGTATTCGAATCGGGTCAGATCCAGGGCATGAACGGGGTGTTCCTGGCGGCGGCTGCAGAACGGGGCATTCCGGGCGTCTGCCTGATGGGCTCGATGCCGGCGCTGGCGGCGCAGATTCCCTACCCGAAGGCCGCTCACGCGGTGCTCCAGGCGTTCGCATCTTTGTGCGACATCCCGCTCGACCTGGAGGAGCTGAAGGAGTATGGACGGGGAATCGATCAGAAGCTGACGATGGGGCTGGAAAAGCTGAAGGAAGTGCTGTCGACTCCGGCGGACCCCGAGGCAGGAGTTCAGAGCCCGCCGTCGGAGGAGGACCCCGCCGACGGGGTGGTGGAGGAAGGCGTCGAGGGTCCGCCGGCGAAGGTTCGGGAGCGGATCGAGGAGCTTTTCGAGCAGGCGAAGCAGGATCGATCGAAAGCCTTCGAGCTGAAGCGCGAACTGGACAATCTGGGAGCCTTCAAGGACTACGAGAACAGGTTCCTGGATCTCTTTCGGAGGCGTCCCTAGGACTTTACGGTGGGCCCGGCTGCATTCCCCATAACAGTTCCGCCAGGCGCGGATCTGGTTTTTGACGTCGATGTCACCCGGGATGGGAAGCTTGACGTCTAAGAAAGGCTGAACCTGCTTTTTCCCCTTCGGCCCGGACCGGGAGCAAAATTCCCATGCAGAATCGGGAGCTTAATGGATCATCTTCATCCGGCCCCTCCGGGCCCGCTTCCTGCCGCATCCCTGGTGGCCAGGAGCTCCAGATCGGAAGCCACCCCTACGTCCTCCTCCCCAAGCCCGAGTTCGATCGGCTCCTCCAAGAGGCCGACCTGGCGCGCGAAGACGCCTCCGCCCTGACCAGTGCATCGGTCGGACGGGATCTCCGCGCCCGCCGGCATGCCGTCCGCCTCACCCTCGCGGCCGTCGCCGGCTGCGCCGGCATCGCCCCCGAGACCCTCTCGCGTATCGAAAACGGCCGCACGAATCCGTCCATCGCCACCGTCCGGGCCATCCTGGACGCTCTGGGCCGGAACGGCCGGAGTTCCCCCGTCCCGCGTCTCCTCGCCACAGCGTTCACTCCGGGTCCCGCCGATGTCGCTGCGGGCGACCTTCTCCTCCGGACGGCCCCCGGGGATTCCGCCGAGGCCCTACCCTCCGTCGGGGCCAAGTCCCGGCTCGCCGCCATCGTCGAAGGCTCGGACGACGCCATCATCTCCAAGACTCTCGATGGCATCGTCACCAGCTGGAACTGTGGGGCCGAACACCTCTTCGGATATTCCGCGGCGGAGGCCGTCGGCAGGTCCATCACCCTCATCATTCCCGTGGAACGGCTCCCCGAGGAAAAGGAGATCCTCGCCAAGATCTCCAGGGGTGAGCGTCTGGAGCACTTCGAAACCGTCCGCCGTCGAAAGGACGGATCTCTCGTCGACATCTCCCTCAGCATCTCGCCGATCAAGGACGGAGACGGCCGCATCGTCGGCGCGTCCAAGATTGCTCGCGACATCACGGAGCAGAAGCGCGCGCATCAGGAAGCCCTTCGTGCCAACGCCATGCTCGAGGACCGCGTGCGCGACCGCACCCGCTCCCTCCAGGAGACCATCCAGGAACTCGATTCATTCGCCTACACCGTCGCCCACGATCTTCGCGCGCCGCTTCGCACCATCCACTCCTTCGGCGAGATCCTGCTCGCGGACTGCGGGCCGAAGCTCACCGAGACCGAGCACAAGTATCTCGTCGAAATCGTCCGCGCCGGGGCGCGAATGGACTGTCTGATCTCCGACCTTCTCGCCTACAGCCGCATCAGCCGTCAGGACACCCCCCTGACCAGTGTCGACTTGGGCGCCCTTGTCGACGGCCTCTTGATGGACTTGGGCTCCGAATTGGCCGAGCGGCGGGGCATGGTCGAGATCGAGCGCCCGCTTCCGCGGGTGGTCGGGCACAGCGTGATGATCGCCCAGGCGCTCACCAACCTGGTCTCCAACGCGCTCAAGTTCGTGCTGCCCGAGAAGTCCCCCCGGGTCCGGATCTGGGCGGAGCGGCGGCCTCCCGGGCGCGTGCGGCTTTGGGTGGAAGACAACGGCATCGGCATCGCTCCGGAGCACCAGGCGCGCCTGTTCAAGGTCTTCGAGCGCCTCCACGGCCGCGAGGCCTATCCGGGAACCGGCATCGGCCTGGCCATCGTCCGGCGCGCGGCCGAACGCATGGGAGGAAGCACCGGCCTGGTCTCCACGCCCGGGGAGGGGAGCAGATTCTGGATTGAACTGCCTGAGGCGTGAGCGCGCCGGGCCGGGTTCCCTTCCGTACCGGTCCGGCGAAGAGGAGTCCGGCGGTCGCCTCCGGCTGGGATTCTGAAGATAGGCCTCCCCGGTTTGTTCCGCATCGGCCCTTGCCCCTCCGTAACTTCAGCACTCCGGCTCGGCTCAAAGCAGTGACCGAGTCGTGAACCCCCAGTTAACGGAGATGACCCCATGGCCGACACGAAACAGATGCGCGCCTTGAAAGCCACCTCGCTTCTCAAGGAGGATCACAAGAAGGTCAAGAAGCTCTTCGCCGAGTTCGACAAGCTTGAAGCGTCCGATGATGCCGGGATGGTCGAGCTTTACGAGAAGGTCAGCAAGGAGCTCCAGATTCACTCCCAGATCGAAGAGGAGATCTTCTACCCGGCGGTAGGCAAGGTCGAGGATGAGGACGCCGAAGGGCTGGTCCTTGAGGCCCAGGAGGAACACAAGATCGTCAAGACGCTGCTCGAGGAGCTATCCGAGCTCGAGGTCGACGATCCCGACTTCGGTGCGAAGATGAAGGTGCTGAGGGACGCCGTCCTCCATCACGCAGAAGAGGAAGAGAAGGAGATCTTCCCGGTCTTCCATATGCTCGACAAGAGCGTGCAGAACGAGGTTTCGGAGCGCCTGAACCTCCGGAAACGCGAGCTTTCCATGAACGAGTGACGATCCGGGCCGAGGCGGAGCGTCTCCCGATCGCCGGGGTCGACGGTCGCATGGAAGGTCCAGTAACATAGTCTGTTCCGGGGGATCACCCTCTGTCACGCTAAGGGTGCTCACGCCTCATGTCCCCCAAAGATGCGACCAAGCTTCGGCGAAGGGAGGTCCCCGCGGCACCCCTTGCCGGCGCCTCCGGCGGGGAGATGGGCCGGCTCATTCAGACGAAGGACTGGAGCGGGACCCCACTGGGACCCTTGGAGACCTGGCCCCAGAGTCAGAAGACAGCCGTCAACCTGGTCCTGAATTCCCAGCATCCCATGTGGCTGGGCTGGGGACCGGAATGCACGTTCCTTTATAATGACGCGTATCTTCAGGTGCTGGGCGCGGCAAAGCACCCCTGGGCCTTGGGACGGCCGGCCGCAGAAGTCTGGGCGGAAATCTGGGACGTCTGCGGACCTTTGGCGAGGAAGGTGTTCCAGGCGGGCGAAGCGTCCTTCGTCGACCACGTCCGCCTCTTCCTGAAGCGCGACGGCTACCTGGAGGAAACCTTCTATTCCTTCTCCTACAGTCCCATCTATGACGAATCGGGCCAGGTGGCCGGCCTGTTCTGCCCCAGCAACGAGATCACCGACCGCCTGCTGACCGAGCGCCGCCTGAAGACCCTCTCCGAGCTTGCCGCCCGTGCGTATCTTGAGAAAACGACCGACGCGGCCTGCCATTCCGCCATAACCACGATCGCGAAGAATCCGGCGGACATTCCTTTCGCGCTGCTTTATCTGACCGATCCCGCGCATCCGAGCGTGACCCTGAAGGGTGCCGTCGGGGTCCCCCGGGGCGACCCGGAGATCAGTCCCGAGATCGTCGACGTCTCTCACCCCGGGTCCTGCGCCTGGCCTCTGGATCCCGTCCTGGGGACCGCCACCGGCCGCGTGGTCCCGGTCGACAGCTATTCCATTCTGCCGATCGGCTTGGCGCAGCAGAGGCTCAAGGAAGCCCTGGTAATCCCGGTCTCCGCCGCCGGACAGGAGCATCCGGTCGGCCTCCTGGTGGTCGGGGTCAGTCCCGGCCGGCCTCTGGACCGCGAATATCGGACGTTCTTCGAGCTGGTGGCCGGTCAGGTCGGCACCGCGATCCTCAGCGCGCGGGCTGCCGAGGAGGAGAAGCGCCGCGCGGAGGAGCTGGCGAAGCTCGACAAGGAGAAGACGGCCTTCTTTTCCAACGTGAGCCACGAATTCCGCACCCCGCTGACCCTGCTCCTGGGCCCGATGGAGGAGGCCCTCCGCTCCCCGGGCCACTCTCTCTCCGGCGAGCAGCTGGAAGCCGCGCATCGCAATGCCGTCCGACTCCTCAAGCTTGTCAATACGCTGCTCGATTTCTCCCGCATCGAGGCCGGGCGACTCGACGCCCGCTTCGAGCGGGTCGACCTGGGCAGGGTGACTCGCGAACTGACGGGCATCTTCCGCTCCGCCGTCGAGCGGGCAGGACTGCGCTTTACGGTCGACATTCCGGATCTCGACTCCGACGTCTATGTCGATCCGACGATGTGGGAGAAGATCGTCCTCAATCTGCTCTCCAATGCCCTGAAGTTCACCTTTGAAGGCGAGATCGCCGTCCGCCTGCGCGCAGAGGGATCCAAGGTCGTGCTCGAGATCGCCGACACGGGAATTGGAATTCCCGGCACCGAGCTTTCGCGCATTTTCGAGCGTTTTCACCGCGTTCAGGGCGCCCGTTCGCGCACCCACGAAGGCTCCGGGATCGGCTTGGCCCTCGTGCAGGAGCTGGTGCGCATGCACGGCGGAACAATATCGGCCCAGAGCACGGTGGGGAAGGGGACGACGTTCCGGGTCGAGCTTGCGACCGGGAAAGCGCACCTGCCTTCGGGCGTCGGCGAAGGGCCGGCCCGGCGGGAATTGGGCTCGGCCGGCCCGCCGGCCTTCCTTGCCGAAGCCGTCAGCTGGTCGAAGACGCCTTCCGCGTCGGCCGTTCCTCCATCGTCGAAGACCCCCGCCCGGATCCTCCTTGCGGACGACAACTCCGACATGCGGGACTATGTCCAGCGTCTCCTGCAGGGGCGCTGGACCGTCGAGGCCGTGGGGGACGGAGTTCAGGCGTTGGCCCGCGCGCGGGAACAGCCGCCCGATCTCATCCTGACGGACGTCATGATGCCCGGCCTGGACGG
>DATGFI010000198.1:0-4913 GCA_035309205.1 Planctomycetota bacterium
ATGGTAGGTGTAGAACCACTCCGAGTATCGGGCAACGACGTAGGTCTTGTCCTGCTGGAAGAGGGCCCGCAGGCGCGCCAGGGCTTCCGCGTTGACGGGGTTCGGTGAAGGAAGGTTTTCCACGCTGAGAGGTCCCGGCTACTCTATCACGTCCTGAAGGAGAATTCCGTGCCTATTCGCCCAGGTAGGCATCCTGGATGCGTTTGTCATTGAGCAGCGTATCGGCCTTGTCGGACATCACGATCGAGCCGGTCTCCATGACGTAACCGCGATGGGCCAGCTTGAGCGCCATCCGGGCGTTCTGCTCGACGAGGAGCACGGTCGTGCCCTGCCGGTTGAGCTCGCGCACGACTTCGAAGATCTGGACGCAGATCAACGGCGCCAGGCCCAGGGACGGCTCGTCGAGGAGGAGCAGCTTGGGCCGGCACATGATGGCCCGGGCCACGGCAACCATCTGCTGCTCGCCGCCCGAGAGCGTGCCGCCGGCCTGCGACTGGCGCTCCTTCAGGATCGGAAACATCGCGAAGGCCTTGTCCAGGTCGTTGCGGATCCCGGCGGCATCGTTTCGGGTGAACGCACCCATCTGAAGGTTCTCGAGAACGGTCAGCCGAGGGAAGATCTTCCGGCCCTCGGGGGACTGGCTGAGACCCTTCAGGACGATCAGATTCGGTTTGAGGTTCTGGATTTCCTCGCCGCCGAAGACGATGCGGCCGGAGCGGACTTTGTTCACGCCAGAGATGCACATGAGGGTCGAAGTCTTCCCCGCTCCGTTGGCGCCGATCATCGTGACGATCTCGCCCTCGTTCACGTCGAGGGAAATGCCCTTTAAGACCTCGATCGGACCATAGCCCGCGCGGACATTCTCGAGCCGGAGGAGCGGGCTCATGTCCGTTCCCCCGGGAGAAGGGGCGAGGGCTGGGCCGGACTTTCGATCCGCGGTTTCACGTGACGTCTTCCTTTCCCAGGTACGCTTCAATCACCTTAGGATCCTTCTTGATCTCCTCGGGCGTTCCCTCCGCGATTTTCGAGCCATACTGGAGCACCGCGATACGGTCGCTGATGCCCATCACGACCTTCATATGGTGCTCGATCAGAAGCACGGTGATGCCCTTGTCGCGGATGCGGCGGATCAGATGCATGAGCTCGATGCTCTCGGACGGATTCATGCCTGCGGCGGGCTCGTCGAGCAGGAGGAGCTGCGGGTTCGTGGCCAGAGCTCGGGCGATCTCGAGCCGGCGCTGGTCCCCGTAGGGGAGATTGCGGGCGACCTGGCCCGCCTTTTCCTTCAATCCGACGAAGTCCAGCAGCTCGAGAGCCTTCGACCGCGCGGCCTGCTCGTCTTCCCGAGCCCGGGCCAGCTGGAGCGCGATCGCCCAGACCGGCGTCGAACGCCGTGCGTCCATTCCCATCAGTACGTTCTCGACGACGAGCATCTCCGGGAAGAGGCGGATGTTCTGGAACGTCCGCGCCAGACCGTTGCGGGTGATGTAGTCGGTGGTGCGCCGGCCCCGGCTCCAAACGGCATACGTCCCGCCGCCGCCGAGAACCAGGCCGACCAGGAGCATGATCCAGACCAGCGCACGTTCCCGCCGCTGCGCCCCTCCGACCGCTGCAAGCTCTGGGGATTCGGCCCGGTGGATTCGCGCCTGAAGGGCGTGGATCGCCTCGGCCGCCTGATCCGGCGCGGCGACCGTTCCCAGGAACAGGATCGACGCGCGGGTGGTCAACCGCCATTTCAGCTTCCCGGAGTCGATGGCGAGCTGAAGCAGGCGCTCGCGGGCCTTCTCGCGGGAGTCAAAAGTCTCAAGAGCGTTGCGACGCCCGTCATCGAGCGTGATCCACTTCCCGTCGGCCTTCTCCACGATCGCGTCCTTGGCGAAGGCCATCGCCGTCTTATAGTCCTCCGCTTCGAATCGCGCGCTGAAGGTCATCAACGTGCGGCCGTTCCTCACGAGGATCGACTTGTTGCCCCGTTCCTCGATCGTGGCCTCGGGAAGATCCTTGAGGTCCTGCACCTGCTGCTTCGCGGCGGACTCCGAGTCGTGCATCCCGAGGATCTGCCTGTCCGGGGCGACGACGAGCCACTTGCCGTCGCCCTTGATGGTCGTTCGGGTGCTGCCGGCGAGGCTGACCAGCCCCATCAAGATTTCCAGACGGCGGTTTGCCGCTTCTTCGTCGCCCAGCACCTCGAGCGGGATCTTCTTTTCTCGGCTGCGGATCACGAATGTCCCGTCCTTGGGCTTGACCTCGAGTTCGGTCAGCCGGTTCTGCTCGCGCTCGGCCATGATGTCGGCGTTGAGGAAGCTCCAGAAATCCCGCCAGGCCTTCCGGAGAGGAAACGGTTCCCCTGGATCCGTGGCATTCAGGACGATCACCACCCGCCAGAGCTTGTCGATATTGGCGGAGGCGATCGCCAGGAAGAGTCCGGTGAAAAGGCCGATCAGGGCGATCGCGACGATCAGACGTCGCTTGACCGGCCGCCGCAGCTGCCGTCCGTTGAAGAGGATTTCGCCGCCCGTCGGATCATAGATACCCGTGATGGCGTTGAATACGGTGGTCTTTCCGGCGCCGTTGGGGCCGATGACGGAGAAGACCTGGCCTTTCTCGACGGTAAAATCCACCCTGCTGACGGCCGTGAGGCCGCCGAAACGCATCGTGAGCTGACGGACGTCGAGGAGGCCCATCAGGCGGCGTCCTCCTCCGCGCGGCGGGAGGGGAAGAAGCCCTCCGGGCGGAAGCGCATCATGAGGACGAGGGCCAGGCCGAAAACGACCAGCTTGAAGGTGCTGAAGCGGATCTCGGAACCGCTCTTCTGAACCCACTCGTCGATCGCCGGGGTGAGGATGTTGTCATAGCCCATGAGGATGAAGGTACCGGCGATGGCGCCGCGAAGGTTTCCCATGCCTCCGATGATCAGAAAGCAGAGCACTGTGATCGAACGATTGAAGGTGTAGGAGTCGGGGCCGCCCGTCTGGTTGAGCGACACCGCATAGAGAGATCCGGCAAGGCCGGCCAGGGCTGCTCCGAAGGCGAAGGCGGAGAGCTTCACCTGCGCCGCATTGAGGCCCATGCAGGTCGCGGCCAGTTCGTCTTCGCGGATCGCAAACCAGGCGCGGCCCAGGTGGGAGTCCTCCAGCCGCCGCAGGAGCAGCGCGACCAGGACCACGGCCAGCAGGGTCAGGTAGTAATACCAGCGGTAGTTGCCGATCCAGTCCAGAAACGAATCCGGCGCGGGAATCGGATTGAGGGCCCGCGAGCCGTTGGTGATGTTTTCCAGGTTCTTGATCGAGAACTTGATCACTTCGCCGAAGCCCAGGGTGACGATGGCGAGGTAGTCGCCGCGCAGCCTCAGGGTCGGCGCGGCCAGGAGCATGCCCGCCACGGCCGATCCGAGCGTCGCGGCGAGCATCGCGGGCCAGAAGTTCCACTGGAACGGGAACTGGGACACCGTCAGGATGCCGGTGATATAGGCGCCGATGCCGAAGAAGG
This sequence comes from Planctomycetota bacterium, assembly GCA_035309205.1. Classification (GTDB taxonomy): domain Bacteria; phylum Planctomycetota; class MHYJ01; order MHYJ01; family JACPRB01; genus JACQFK01. The sequence continues at coordinate 3,490 of DATGFI010000198.1, forward strand.
CGGCGATCCCCAGCTGGAGCAGGCCAGCGTAGCCTACGACGACGTTGAGCCCCATCGCCAGGATGCAGAAAATCAGGATGTCCTTGACCTGGCCTCCCAGCCGCGGCGACGCGACGGCGGGGAACAGAGTGAGGGCGGTCAGGACTGCCAGCGCGACCCATTTCTCCTTGGTCCGACTCATACTTTCTCCCTCGTCCGCGCTCCCAAGAGGCCTGAGGGACGGAATACCAGGAGAAGGATGAGGATGGCGAACACCAGAGCGCTGGTCCACTGTTCTCCGACATATTGGCTGCCCAGGGATCGGACCAGCCCGATGACGATTCCGCCGAGCATGGCGCCGGGCAGGTTGCCGATGCCCCCCAGCACGGCGGCCGTGAACGCGTAGAGTCCGTTCTGGTAGCCCATCTGGAACGACACCGTGTTGATCGTGAGGCCATAGATGACGCTCGCCGCTCCGGCCAGTAGGCCTCCGATCGCGAAGGTCCAGCCGATGACGCGGTCCACGTCGATTCCCATGAGACGGGCGGCCGTCGGATTCTGCGCCGTCGCTCGCATCGCCTTGCCCAGCTTCGTGAAGCGGACGAAGAGGGTGAGCCCGGCCATCAGGGGCACGGTGACGAGGATGACAAGCAGGTCCTTCGCCGTGAAGCGCAGCGACTCGGTCGGCAGGAGGTTTCGGTTCGGGATGACGTCGGGAAAATTGATGTCCGCGACCCCCTTCCAGATCTGACCCAGGCCCATGAACACGAAGGAGACGCCGATTGCGCTGACGAGGGGGGTCAGCTTCGGCGCGTTTCTGAGCGGACGGTAGACAACGAAGTCCTGGATGAAGTTCAGGCCGGCGCAGAATCCCATCGAGCACAGGAACGTGAGGATGACGCCCAGCACCGCTCCGCCGGTGCCGGCGTTCTCGAGGCCCAGGCTGGATACGATCGATAGCGCCAGGAAGGAGCCGAGCATGAAGAGATCACCGTGGGCGAAGTTGATCAGCTCAATGATGCCGTAGACCATCGTGTAGCCGATGGCGATGAGCGCGAACAGGGTTCCGGTGGTGAGGCCGTTGAGGAGTTGCTGGATCAGGATCAGCATCGGCCGCGAGCTAATCCTCGCCCAGGACGGCCATGAACACGAACTTCCCGGCCTTGACGGTGTTGCCGCTCATCGTTCGCAGCGTCGTGTCGCCGTTCTTGTCGAAGGACCACCGGCCGAGCGCACCGTCGAAGTTCTTGATCGAAAGGCCGGCCGCACGAACGGCGTCGCGATCCTTTTTTCCCGCGCGGCGAATCGCTTCAAGAGCGGTCTTGCCGCACTCATACCCGTACACCGCGTAGCCTTCGGGAAACTTGCCGTACCTCTTCTGGTAATTCGCGACGAAGGCAGCGCCCTTGCCGGTCAGTTTTTCCGGAGGCAGGCCGCCGAAAGTG
>DATGFI010000199.1:0-3824 GCA_035309205.1 Planctomycetota bacterium
TGATCGTCAGGCGCTTCGCGCGGACCGGCGCCCCGGCCAGAGCCAGGGTCGCGTTCACTCCGACCGTCCTCAGAAGAGTGCTCTTCCCCGACATGTTTGAGCCGCTGACGATCAGGACGCGGGGCCGATCCCCCAGCCGGACGTCGTTCCGGACGCACGTCCTCCGCGGAAGCAGGGGATGCCCGAGCTGTTCTCCTTCGAAGCGGCCCTCCCCTTCGACGATCTCAGGGAAGGGATCTTCGGGGTTCTCATACGAATAGGTCGCCAGGGCTCCGAGTGCTTCGATCTCGCCGACCGCCTCCAGCCAGCCCGGGATCCCTCGTCCCCAGCGTTCCCTCCAGTTCTCCAGCGCGAAGGCGCAGTGCGCCCTCCAGAGGATGAGCCCCGCCAGCGCTCGGATCAGCTCATTCCGGACCGACTGCAGTCGCTGGACGAGCCGGGCAAGCTCCTCGACGTGAACGGCGGCATCGCGCAGGGAGTCCTGCAGGATCCTGAGCCGTGGAGAGCTGAACGGTTCCCCGGACAGCCGGCGCAGCACTTTGGACAGAAGATCAAGTTCGCGTTCTGCGCGCTCCCCGAGTTCGGTGACGTGACCGATGCGACCGGACACCCGCCAATTGAACATCAGGATGGCAAGCACGGCGGCCGCGAACGGGTATGCGCTGATGCCGAGCAAGAAGACCACCAACGTCCCCATGGAGGCGGCGGTAAGCACGCGCGCCGTCCGCCGGATGGCCGGGCTCAGCTCGACCGGGGAGGCACTCCAGGCGCCCAGCTCGTCGGGCCGGATGCCAGCCGCGGCATCGTCCCCCAGCCGGGATAGATCTTCTCGGAGATCCAGCCTGTCGCGCAATTCGCGCACCGACACCTGCCGGTCCCGGATCTCGGCCGGATTGCCCGGGGAGAGCAGCCAGGTCGCGAGGGACTTCTCCCCAGCGCGGGTCCGCACTGTGCAGAGCAGCTCGAAGAGGGACCCCCGGCCGAACAGGTCCAAGTCGCCGGCGTAAGGATGCGTCGGAGCCTCGAACTCGCGGCCCTCGCGGCCCTGCCCGATCCAGCGGTCGTCCATCCGCGCCAAGCCGCGGTCATAGTGGCGGGCCCCCGCCTCCAGGACGGCAATCGCCGATTCATAGCGGAGGTGGATGATCCGGGCGGTGATCAGCACGGCGACGGGGACGAGGGCCCAGGCGGAGGGCATCGAGCTAAGGAAGGAGACGAGGAGGACCAGGACGGTGCCCGAGGCGGACCAGAGACCCACCGTCCCCACCCGGTCGTCGACCCGGCGCAGGCGGGCGATGTCGCCCTGCCGAACGGCACGACGCCGCTCGTACTCCGTGCGGGGAGAAACGGCCAGTTCCATCCGCAGACTATACCATCCTCGGTGCCGGAATTTTCGCCGCTTTCGCGACGGAGCGGCGTCCAAGAGAGTAAGATTTCAGAGGTATGACAGGTCCGATGGGAAAAGAACCTCTGCCCAACCTCCCGCTCCCCGACAGCAGCATCGGGCAGAAGGCCGTCGAGGTCGGCCTGATCACCGCGAACCAGCTCGCGGAGGTCCTTTTGGAGCTGTCGAAGCCCGGAGACCCCTACCCCAATGTCGGCGCTGCCCTCGTCCAGAAGGGTCTCCTGTCGGCGGCGCAGCTGGACATCCTCTCGGGCGCCCCCCTCAAACGACTGGGCAAATACGTCATCCTGCGGGAGCTGGGCCGCGGCGGCATGGGCGTCGTCTACGAAGCCGAAGACTCCGAGCTCGACCGCCGGGTCGCGCTCAAGATGCTCCTGGGCAGCCTGCACAGTGATCCCCGCGAATCGGCCCTTGAAGAGGAGCGCTTCGTTCGCGAAGCACGTCTAAGCGCGAACCTGCCCAAGCATCCGCACATTATCGGCGTCTATGAGGCCGGCATCCTCGAAGGCCGCCGCTTTATCGCCATGGAGTTCATCGAGGCGCAGCAGCTGTCCGAATGGCGCCGCCAGGGATCCATCACCTTGCGTCAGCAGATCACCCTGCTGCGCGACACGGCCATGGCAGTCGACCACGCGCATCGGCACGGAATCATTCACCGCGACCTGAAACCCGCAAACATTCTCGTCGACCGGAAAAATCACCCCCACGTGACCGACTTCGGACTGGCGAAGCGGACGAATCAGAGCGCGACGCTATCTCTCACCTCGTCGGGCATGGTCATGGGGACGCCAGCGTACATGAGTCCCGAGCAGGCCCACGGCGGCATGGAGATCGACCTCCGGTCGGATCTGTGGTCAATGGGGGTCATGCTCTATGAGATCCTCACCGGGCGCCTGCCCTTCGACGCGGACTCCCCGGTGAAGATCCTGGTCAAGACGCTGAATGATCCGGTGCCGAGGCCGTCGACGGTCCTGCGGAGCCCGACGGCCGCAATGGACAAAGCCATCGAAGCGATCTGCATGAAAGCCCTCGCGAAGAATCCTCGCCAGCGCTATGCCACCGCGCGGGCCTTCGCGGAGGATCTGGGCCGCTGGCTCAAGGGCGAGCGCGTTTCGGTCCTGACGAAGACGTCCAGATCCGCCAAGACGGCCTGGCTGGTCGGTGGCGCGGCTGCCCTGGTCGCCGCGGCCCTGCTGGCCTGGCTGGCGCTGTCGCCGACCAGCGAAGAGCTCGCCGCCGAGCGTGCGCAGGAGCTCACCCTTCAGGGACACAAGCTCCTCAAGCAGGGGCGCTACTCGGACGCGATCGTCAAGTTCGGCCAGGCGCTCGACGAGGACAAGTCGAACCGCGACGCCGCGGCGGGCCGGCGGGAGGCGGAGGACCGGCTGATCGCTTCGGCCCGGACCGCCCCGCCGGATCCGCCCAAGATCCGCGCGTCGATTCTGAAGGAGCTGGCGGATGTGGATGCGTCCTTGGCGGGCTTCCGCGAGACCGAAAACTTCGGCCAGGCACGGGAGCTTCTCACCCAAGCAGCACGGCGCCGGTCCGAGGAGGAATGGAGCCGCGAAATCGCTTCCCGGCTCGAGGCGCTCCGAAAAACCGTCGACGAGGACTTCGGCGCCCTCCGGACGAAAGCGGTCGCCGCGAAGAAGGCGGGGGATTCGGCCGGCGTGGAGAGCGCCAAGACACGCGTGAAGAACTGGAAATGGCCGGGATTGGCCGACGAGCTGGATCTGGAGTTGGCGCGCCTGAAACAATCGACCCCGGTTCCACCGCCGGCAATCTCACCTCCGGCAATCTCACCTCCGGCATCCTCACCGCCGAGTTCGGCGCCCCCCCCGGGCTCTGAAATCAAGACGCCGCCCGTCTTTCGAGCCCAGGAACCGATCTGGGGGAGCCAGAATGCCATCAATTCCATGGCGTTCTCGCCGGACGGGAGAATGCTGCTCACGACGTCCTTCGACGAGACCCTGCGTCTGTGGAACATCCCGGGTCGGATGGAGCAGGCCCGGCTCCCCGGAAGGTTCAGTGGCCGCAGCTGTGCGTTTTCCCCCGATGGCAAATGGATCGCCGCCGGAGCCGTCGACGGCGTGCTCCGGGTCTGGGATGTCGCCGGGCTCCAGCCGCGGACTTTCACCAGCGATTCGGGGCAGATCATGGGCGTGGCATTCACTCCGGACTCGAAACATCTGGTGAGTTCCTGCGTGGACGGCACCGTCCGGGTCTGGGACGTGACCAGCGGCCTCACGCTCAAGGAGATGAAAGGACACCCCCGGGGCGCGCTCGGGATATCGCTTTCGCCCGACGGCCGCTTCGTCGTGGTCGGCACCGGGGAGCCGATGGTGAAGATCTGGGAGCTCGCGAGCGGGAAGGAGGTGCGGGCTTTCACCGGCACGGGCCGTTCCCCGATCGCCTGGGT
>DATGFI010000200.1:0-3386 GCA_035309205.1 Planctomycetota bacterium
AGGGCGGATAATACTCTTCGAGGACGAGCGGGACCTGCTCCGCGAGCGCCTTGTAGTAGGCGTAGTGGAATCTCCGGCCGAGGCCTTCAGGGGGATCCGCCCAGAGGTGCTTCCCGATCAGATCCTCGGGTTTTCGGCCGAAAATCTCGGCGGCCTTCGGACTCACGTACGTGTACTGCCACAAGTCGTTCAGCGAGACGAACGCATCCGTCACCCGGTCGAGGATGTTGGTCGTTTCCGCAAGCGCGGCTTCGAGCTCGGAGATACGTCGGCGGAAACTTTCGATCTGGGACGGACCCTCGGAAGGCTGCAGGGTCACGTGGCGAAGCCCGCCCGCCCGTCGGGTTCCATTCCTCGAGGAAATACCATCCGCAACCTACCTCCTTTGCGTGGGGCTTCCCTTCGGCAGCGGGTTTCGGGCGGGTGCCTCGATGCCCAGGATCCGCATCCGATGCCACAGCGTGACGCGGCTGATGCCCAGGCGCCGTGCGGCGTCGCCCTTCTTTCCGGAGGCCTTCTCGAGCGCCTCCAGGATCCGGGCGCGTTCGTGAGGATCTCCGATTCTAGAAGGACTCGGAGCCGCGACCGGAGCCGCGGTGCGGATTTCAAGGGGGAAGTCGTCCGCGTTCAGTTGGTCGCCCTGGGCCGTTACGAAGGCGTGCTCGAGGGCATTGCGGAGTTCCCGGACATTTCCCGGCCAGGAATAGTCCATGAGAGACTTGAGAGCCTCCGGGGCGATGGCCCGGATCCGCTTTCCGGTCTCCTTTGAGAGGACCCCGATGAAATGATTCACCATGAGGGAGATGTCCTCCTTGCGTTCCCGCAGGGGCGGAAGCCGGATCTCGAAGACCCGGATGCGATAGTAGAAATCCTCGCGAAGCAGGCCCCTCTGGATCATCTCGGGCATGTCCCGGTTGGTCGCCGTCACCAGGCGGACGTTGATTCGGATGACCTGGTCCTCCCCGACGCGGCGGATCTCGTGCTCCTGGAGGGCCCGCAGCACCTTGACCTGAAGAACCGGGCTCATATCGCCCACTTCGTCCAGAAAGAGCGTTCCTCCTTCGGCGGCCTGAAAGAGGCCGACCTTGTCGCGAGTCGCGCCGGTAAAGGCCCCCTTGACGTGGCCGAAGAGCTCGCTTTCGAGGAGGCTCTCCGGAATCGCCGAGCAGTTGACTCCGACAAAGGGGTGGGACCGACGATGGCTCAACGAGTGGACGGCCCTGGCGGCAAGCTCCTTGCCCGTGCCCGACTCCCCCGTGAGAAGGACCGTGACGTCGCTTTCGGCGGCGAGCCGGAGGAGTCGATAGACTTCCTGGACCGCTCCGCTTTTCCCGATCATGTTGACGAACGACGCGCGGTTCTGGATCTGCTCCTCCAGCTGGACGACCCGATCCTGGGAAAGCTTGAGCGCCTCCGACAGCTTACGCTCGCTCTCCCTCAACGCCTCCTCGGTTCCTTTCAATTCGGTGATGTCATGGATGATGGCCAGGACGCCGGTGATCTTGCCGTCCTGCCCCCGCAGGGGGGTGGATTGTGTCCGCGTCCAGCGGACGCTCGTAGATCCTTTGGGATGGTACGGGAGATCCGGGGAAGTCCGGTTCTCCCCCAGGAGCGCCTGCTCTAGGTCGGCGTAGATGCCCATTTCTTTCAAGATCGGAAACAGTTCAAGCGGATGCCTTCCGATGACTTCCCGTGCCGGCATTCCGGTGATCCGCTCCATCACGGGGTTGAAATGGACGTAGCGCAGGTCGCAATCGTGGACGCAGATCCCCTCCCGCATGCTGGAGAGGACCTGACGATTGAGCTCATCGGCTTCGCGAAACGCCTTCTCGGACACCTTCTTGGAACTGAGGTCGAGCACGAATGCCACTGCGGTGAGCGGGTTATCGGAAATGCGCGACGCCGCCAGCAGCACGGGGACACGGCTCCGGTCCTTGCGCAGGTACTCCTTCTCGAAGGGCTCGCAGCACCCCGTTGCGGCCAGGGAGGCCATCGCCCGGGCGTCCCCCGCCGCGTACTCCTGAGGCGTCAATTCCTTCCAGGGGACCCGACCTGCTTCGAGGTCTTCCCGTGAGTAGCCGGTGGTATGAAGGAAGGCATCGTTCACTTCGGTCACTTCGCCCTTGGAATCCCAGAACACGATCCCGACCATGTTCGAACTGAAGATGTTCCGGAGCCTGGACTCGGCCTGGCTTCGTTCGAGTTCCGCCGATGCCCGGGCCGCCGCCGTTCTCAGAAGGGCCTCCGCACGCTCGGTGCCCGGAAAGGGTTGACGGGACAACAGAGCGATCAGGCCGATCGCGCGCTTTCGGGTGTCGAACAGGGGAACGCCGCAGTATCCCTCGATCTTCATGTCCTGGAGAAGCGTGTCCTTGGGATAGAGCGACGTGATTCCCCGGGGGAAGGTGCAGACATCCTTGCCCACCACGTCGTCGCAGGGAGTTCCCTCCAGCGCGTACTCGAAGCCCGGAGCGGGCTTTCCGTCGACGCAGAGTCCCAAAGTCCGCACGTGCCTCTGGTCCGTCGACAAGGCGCCCACCAAGGCAATGTCTGCGCCGGAGGCGTGGGCGACTTCCAGACACATCAGATCGAAAAAGGAGATGCCGGGGGAAAAGCGGGTTCCCCGAAGGACATCCTGAATCCGGGATTGACGTGCGAGGGTCTCCTCAAGCTCCGCAATCCGCTTGCGAAGGGCATCCGTCGCCGACGCTTCCGGGTTTGCCATTCCAATCCATTCCTGCATCAAGTGAAGGGCTGCTTTGCAACTTTCATACCCCTCGACTTAACAGATGTCAAGGCCCCGAATTAACGCTTCACGTCCCTGGCCAAGGTCTGAAATTCTGCTTGCCCATGCACGAGGACTGAGGGGAGATACTTCCTAACTAATTAGATGGTAGAAGTTTACGTCAGCGTTCCGTTCGGGCTTAACTGGAGCCCTCTTCTTGAGGCCCGCAGCTGTGGTTTGGCCGTGCGCGTGCGCTGATCACCGGCGCTCGTCTAGGGGCCTTAACGTTGTTAACTAACAGTTAACACGATTTAACACTTCTCTCCACCCCAGCGAAGTCATGAAAAATGGCATTAACGCGGCAACCTCCTGATCCTCAGAGAGTTCATCGCGAGTTTTCCACCGGCCGAACTTTGGCATAAACATTGCAATCAGGCAGTCCGGAAGCGCAAGGATGCGACCTGCGGAGCTCGCGAAGAGAATGCTCCGGCTGACGAATCCTCGCCAAGCCAGATAGGGAGCCTCAGTGACCTTGACGAAGAAGTCGGAAGAAACCGTAAGGATGCGGCGCCCGGATTTCTCTCGCGAGACGCTCGGAGAGTGGTGCATTCGCAAGGGACTTGCGACGCCGGAGGAAATCGACTCCTGCCTGAAGATCCAG
>DATGFI010000201.1:0-2971 GCA_035309205.1 Planctomycetota bacterium
CGGGGAAGCGCCTGTTCGAGGGGGGGTCGCCGGTCACGATCGTGATGAAGCAGGCGAGCCACGAACAACCGATTCCCGCACGGCAGCTGGAGCCGTCGATTCCCGCGCCCGTCGACGCCTTCCTGAGCAAGCTCCTCGAGAAGGATCCGGCCCGGCGCTACCAGTCGGCCGAGGAAGTGATCCGCGCCCTGGACGGCCTCAAGCAGCCGGCCGGGCCTGCGACGGTCGTCTCCCTTCCGACGCCGCGGCGGAAAGCCGCCGTCATCGCCCTGCCGGTGGCGGGGATCCTGGTGGTGGGGATCGTCCTGGGGCTCGTGCTGGGCCGCAGCGGAAAGCCGTCCGCGCCGCCCCCGCCTGCCGACCTGCCGGCGGGGAAGTCCGCAGTAAAGCCGATGGCCGCCGCTCCCGAGGAGAAGCCGGCGAAGAAGCCCGAGGCGACGCCTCCGGCCAAGCCGGGCGAGAACCCCGCCGAAAAGAGCCCTCTCAAACCCTCGGAGGAGAAGCCAGCTCTCCCCAAGGACGCGTCGCCCCGGGAGAAGCTCCTCTCCCGCATCAAGGACGCGACGGAGAAGCGGCTGACCGAGGAGGTGATGTCCCGCACCGAGGAGCTGATGAAGGCGATCCAGGGCAGGGATGCGAAGGCGGTCCGAGGCTTCCTGGACGAGATCGCCTTCGGCCAGCTCGCCGACGTCCAGGTGCTGGAGAATTTCGCCAAGGCCAACTCCGACAAGTCGCTCGAGAGCTGGGAGATCCAGGACGTCGAAATCCGGATGCGGATTCCCGCGGCCCGTCCGCAGCCGCATGCCCTGACGACGATGACCTACGAGTTCAAGTTCCCCAAGGGAAGTCTCAAGGTGCAGGACCAGCCGATCCACTGGATCCGCAAGCTGGACGGGAAGTGGTACGTCACGAAGCTCCCCAAGACCGGCAAGTAGCCTCGAGCTTCGCCATCTGGACGTCGACGTCGGACCGGATCTTCTCGCAGACTTCGGTCGAGGCGTGCGGCGGCACGAAGATCGGGCCGCCGTAGGACAGACGGATCGTGGCGAAGGGCTTGGGGATCATGGTCCGGTCCCAGTTCTTGAGCGTGATGCTGGGCGCGGCGTGCACGCCCCACAGGAGCATCGGCGCCCCGGACGCCCGCGCGGCCAGGACGCAGCCGATCTTCGCCTGGCGGGCCGGTCCTCGGGGACCGTCGGCGATGATGGCCGAGCCCCATCCCTGGCGAACGAGCGCGCTCAGCTCCGATAGGGCTTCCCGTCCGCCGGCGCTCGAGGAGCCGCGGACCGTGCGGTAGCCCATGCGGTGGAGGGCGTTGGCCACGAGCTCCCCGTCCTTGCTGCGGCTGACCATGACGACGATCTTCTTGCGACGGCGGAAGTAGTCGAGCGCGAAGAGCAGGTCCTTGTGCCAGACGACCCCGATGAAGGGCTTATCTCCCTCCATGTACTCCCGGACGTCGCCCTGCACGGTCCGGTACCGGCAGGTGGACATGAGTCCCCGGACCAGGTGGGGAGCCAGCGCGGGAACCGCCTTGGCCAGGAGTTTCGAGGTTGTCGAAGGCATCCGTGCAACAGGATATCGGTCGGCGGGGGAATTTCCAGAAGATCCTTTGAATCGCGGCCTCAGGGGCTATAATGCACACTGACATGCCACCTGGGGAAATTGAAAGGATCGGGGAACTCCTCGTCGAAGAGGGCGGTGTAACCCAGGAGGAGCTGACTCGCGCGCTGACCGAGTCGAACCTCAAAGGGTCCGTCCTCGGCCAGCTGCTGGATTCCTGCGGGCACGTCCGGCGGGCGGAGCTGGCCGCCTTCCTGGCCTCGAAGTACCGGCTGCCCATCCTGGACGACCTCCGGAAGATCGACCTGAACGTCGACGCCGCGAAGCTCGTCCCGGAGGAGATCGCCCGGAAGCACGAAGTGATCCCGATCGCCCGCATGGGCGACCTCCTCTGCGTCGCCAAGGCCAACTATTACAACCGCGCCGCCGTCCAGGAGCTGCGGAAGGTGTCCGGGCTCAGGATCAAGGTCATCCAGGCGGACGAGGCCCAGGTGCGCGCGGCCATCGAAGCCGTCTACAAGGGCAAGAAGGGCGAGCTCCCCGCACCCCAGTCGAAGCGCAAGGATACCGCGATCCGCGCCTCCTCTTCGACCTCCCGGATGCCGGTGGCCAAGCCGACCGGGAGCGAGGGAGACGTCCCGCTGATCTCCATGCCGGAGAACGGCAGCTCCCAGGCCTCGTTCACGCCTTCCCGGCCGGTGCTCTCCGAGTCCCGGCCCAGCACGGAAGACCTGAATGAGGTCATCGAAATCCTCGACGCCCTGGTCATCCCGAACGCCGAATACGCGGCGCAGCAGAAGAATCCGCTCGCGCGCATGGTTCTGGAGTTTGAGGAAATCTTCCAGCACGGACGCCCCGCGGCGCCCCTCCGCGTTTCCTAACCGACCGTCGTTATGGTTGCCTTCCGCTACGAAAAGTGGGACGAGGAGATCCTTCGCCGGCTGAAGGAGTTCGCCTCCCTCATGGGGGTCTTCCAGCACCTGCTCCTGCAGGCCAACGGCGACGTCGAGCGCACCCTCCAGTACATGAAGCGCCTCCAGGAGCTGGGCTACCTGGACAAGGCCGCGGATCTGGCGAAGTTCCGCGAGTCGCTCAACGAGAAGCAGATCATCGAGGAGGGCAAGGGCTTCGCGACCCTCACCTCCAAGGGCGAGCGGATGATCCGGCAGGATGCTCTGAACCGCATCTTCAGCAACCTGAAGCGCGGCAGCGTCGGCGAACATCGCACCCCCCAGTCCGGCGAGGGCGGCGACCGGCTGCCGGAGACGCGGCCCTGGGCGTTCGGGGAGGACCTGTCGGGCATCGACGTGCAAAGGACGATGCACAATTCGCTCATGCGCACGGGACACGAGCTCAGGCTCTCGGAGGAGGATTTCGAGATCAACGAGCGCGAGCACCTGACGAGCTG
>DATGFI010000202.1:0-4039 GCA_035309205.1 Planctomycetota bacterium
CCCCGACCAGCGGTCTGGGAAACGCCTCCCCCTTCTCATTGAGAAGGGGCACCATGAACCGGCGCGGGAGGTCCAAAGGGCTCTCATCGTCGGGAAGGATCGAGACGTACTTCTCGACCATGCCCTTCCCCTTTTCGTAGAGCTCCTCGAGGGTTTCATCTTTGGTGGAGACCACCGGGAGCTGCTTGTCGGCAAACGCCTTCTCGAGAACCGCGCGGAGGACCTGGAGGGCGGAAGCCACGTTGGGCTTCCGGCCATTCACTAGGTCCACATCGATGGCGCGCAGCGCATCGTTCACGCCGATTCCCAGGACAAGCGCCGCCGAAACGCACTCTTTGGGGAGACGGAGGATCCGGTCATAGAAATACTGCAGAGAGCAAATCGTGTACTGATTGATGCTCGAGAACGAGTGATGACGCACTCCCTCGTCCGCATCTGACAACACGACTCCCTGCACAACACTGGATGAACCTTGCATGGATAGACTCCAAGAGGGATTCGCTGAACCCTAATCGGATGTCGGGACCCGATTGGCTAGGCTGCTGAACTCTGGCCCAGCCTGGACCGGACGCGAGCTTCGACGACAACGTAGTCCTGGGGGCTCATCTGGTAAGGGGTCTTCCCCTGCACCTTGAGCACACCCTGAACGTACGCCACGTAGCCCTGCCAGTCCTTCACGAGTCCTCCTCGCACGGCCTCGTTGAAGAGCGCATTCACCTCCTGGGGCCTGAGGCGCTTGGGCCTGGCCTTGGCAGGGGGAACCGCATCTTTCTTCGGAGGCATTGGAGCGGGATTCACCTCTTGGACAGCCTTCGCTGGACTCGCGCTCGGAAGGAGTTCGGCGTTATCTTCCGCGGGGACCTCCGGCTGGGCCTTGGAAAACTCACCCTTGAGAAGATATGACTCCAAGGCCGACATGAGATCCTCGATCTTCTCGAGGCTGATCCCTTTTTCGACCATGGTGATCGCTCGCTCGATTGCCACCGACCGGGCGATCCGGATTCCCTTTTGGCGTTCGAGCTCCAGCTCTTCGGGAGAAAACCTCCGGCCTCCGCCTCCCCAAGAACCTTTCTCGCGGTTCTCAGGCGGCTTCCAGCCTTCGGCCTTCCCGTCCACGGAGAGAATGCGTTTCAAAAAGACGCATTTCTCGCCTGCATCGACCAGGACACGAATCTTGCAACCAAGCAGATCCTCGGTCGGGCGATCACCATCGAACCACTTCGAGTAGTTGAGACGATCGCCGCTTAAAAGGATACCCTTCTCAGTTACTCGATCGACTGTGCCTGTGCGTTCCTCGATGCTCACACGACTCCTGTAAAAACGGGCCTTCCCCATCCTCGGGAAGGCATTCATAAATACCATCCTCCGGGACGGGAGGCGGACCGCCAACATCAAGCGGTCCTGGAAGCTAGGATCGGGCCGCGGCTGGAGGGACCCGCCCTAGGCGGGTCCTCTCCCGGCCGGCGACCTTAGATACTCACGTATTTCTCTGAAAACTCTCTCACCTTGGAGGTCGGGATCTCCGAGACGCTCCGGGACTCCCACCCCAGGCCAAACGCCCAGCATCGGAGCCCTTCGGCCTTGGATCCCAGTTGGCGAAGCAGCCACTCCCGCTCATCGGCGAGGAGCGACCGCTCGACCGTGTCAAGCGCCTCGCGGTTTTCTGCTACGTCGTTGATCGTCATCGCGATCTCCTGGAAAATCGCCCCACACCGTCTCGGTGGGGCTCTTCAAGACGTCGAAGAACCCCTCGGACGGCGGGGGGTGCGGCCGCGGGCCGCGTTGGGTGGACCCAGGTACTCCCCAGATTCGAGCCAGGATTGATGGCCTAGGCCGCCGGCGGCGTGGTGGGATCCCACGGACGGAACCGCAGGATCTCGGCAACCTCGTCGTCGGTGCGCTTGAGCCCGGTGCCGCGGAGGAGAACGAGCCGGTTGGGACTGAGCGCCGTCCGACTGCTGTTGACGCGGCGCTTGGCCACTTTCCAGGACATCTTCTCCGCGGGACTCACCTCATCCCCGATCTTGAATCCGGTTTCGCTGGACGCGCCTGTGATCTGCCAGTGATGCTCCGAGACGACCTTGAGGTGAACTGCTCTCCCGTTCTTGAACAGCCGGAACGTATCCTTTTCCACGAAATCCTCCAGCTCCCAAAGGAGCGGCAAAAGAAATAGCCGCTCCCCCACCCGGGAGCGGCCGAGGCAACAAACGATGCCAAGGCGCTCCCTGCGGTGGTTTGTGAGCAGGGAAAGACGTGAGAGAAGAAGTGAGAGGTGCCAGGTCTACGGAAGCTGGGCCTCCGTAGAAGCGCCAATCCGACGGCTGGACCGCCGGATCAGCTCACCCGAAAACCGAGATGTGCGCCGGACACTACGCCGCGCCCGAAGAACTGCCCATCGCCTTGGGTTGCCGGACGACGTCCTGGCTCTCCACGACCTGGGCCGCCCGGACCAGACGCGCCGTCTGATAGTCCAGGCCCCTGCCCTTCTTGAAGAGCACATCCAGGGCCTCGTCGACGAGGATCCGGATGACGTCGCCATCGAGGAGGAGGACCTGACCGGGCACGAGCTCCACGCCGGCATCCTGGAACAGGACCCGGACGAGCAGATCGGAGACCGGCAGGACACGATCCTCGTGACGAACCACGACCTCGCCCGTGGGGGTGACCCCCAGGCTGAAGCCGCGCATCGCGACCTCGCGAAGATCCCTGAACTGAACGCGACTGGCCAACGTCTGGCGAAGGCTCCGGCCGATCGCCTCGATCGACCGCGCATCCCTTCCGCCCGCCCTGGCTTGGGCCGCCCGGTCTTTCACCTGGAGCAGCTGCTCGGCGAGGGTGGATACGATTTCTCGGGCATACATACGACGTTCCTCCAAGAAACACACGCACACACAAAGTGAGGGATCTGGTCTCTATCAAGAGTCCAAGAACCCTCGTCACACAAGTTGCGCCACGTTGGGACGCAACCGAACAAGGAAAACCAAAAAAGCTTCTTATCTCTCGCAGCCTAATTGTCAGTGAGCTCTCTCGGTCGGGCGCCGAAGCGACCGCGACCGCGTACGATCTACTGCAGGTCGGCCGGACCTCAGGCCGGCACGTCGTCCATCGGGCCGGGCCGACATCGGCCGGGCCCCAAGGCGGAAGATTTCAGGCGACCCGTTCGCGGCACCTGTCGGCGAACGCCTCCAGCAAGCCGTTGAAGTAGCGAGCCTGGCGGATCAAGTCGCGGAGCGGCGGCAGCGACTCCCGGCGCAGGGCCAGCGTCATCACGGTGCCGAGCAGATCCCGCGCCCGCTCGCTGTCTGGCGCGAAGCCGGGGCAGATGCAGGCCGTCAGCTGGTCTCGCGCGTTCTGTCGGTATCCGTGGACGCTCCGGTAGTGATCCGCGAGGCGACGGAGGGTGGCACGGAGGTCCTCGACGTCCCGCTCGGGGACGTCCGGAGCAAGGCTCCTCGGGTCGACGAGGTCTTCTTCAGGGTCCGAGTGACGGTGTTCGGCGAGGGCCACCTCGTGGTCCGCGAGAAGGTTCAGGAGGTCTTGGGAGTGGCCGTCGGCCTGGGACGGCTGGCCCCTCAAGAGAAAGGCCAGGCCGATGCGCGTGCAACCGCCGATGTCTTCCGATCCCTCGACCCAGTCGTAGGCCGCGCCTCTCAGGGAGAGGACCTCGCCCTTCTGGAAGACATTGGAGTCGATCACTCGACAGCGGACATCGTCATGGGGGCGAACCAGGACGTAACTTCCGTCCGGTTCACGAAACTCGCAAAGCGGTAGCGTTGTCACGGCGGATCTCCTCCATTCTCAGTAGGGGAACACGGGGCAGAATCAGGCACACGTTGGAAGCGGAGCGATTCACCTTGTCGCGCAGGGCCCGGATGTCGGAGAGGATGTCGTCCTTCTCCGCGAAGAACTCCCGGAACGTCGTCCGCCCGCGCGCGGCGGCGTGCGGGGCCTCCCGGAGGAAGGAGTCGAGCAGCCGGGCCGTGCCGACGAGGGCTCGGACCTCTAAGAAGGTTCCCTGGACGGAGTAGACGTCCCGCCT
>DATGFI010000203.1:0-3518 GCA_035309205.1 Planctomycetota bacterium
ACGCCCTGATCCTTCTTCTCCTTCAGGCACTGGTCTACGACGTTGGCGTAGTTCTTCCGGGACGAGTCCACCACGGCACTCTCGATCGCCTGGCAAAGGTTGTGGTAGTACCCGACCTTCATGTTGGCGGAGACCTGATAGTTTTGGAGGATCGTGCATAGAGTGGGCTCCGCCTGGCAAAGCAGATCCATTCCGGAGCCGACGACCTCCTTCACCAGCGTCTGAAGAACCCCCTCCAGAAACTCTTCCCGGGCTTCGCGCCCCAGCAGGTGCTGGAGACTCGCCTTGAGATCGTACTGGCCGCAGATCATTCGCAGATCCGCCTGCGCGGAGAAGCCCACGTACTTCTTTTCCGGAGGAGCGAGGACCCCGAATCCCGGGGTCAGCCCGAGATCGGAGCGGTCGAGCCCGAATTTCAGCTGCATGTCCGGCGCACCGGACGGTTGGCCCTGGGAGGGGCCATTCCCGCCGACGAGATCCGAAATCCCCTGAGCCCAGAGGGTGCGATCCCCCAGGACAACCAGCAGGACCGCGGTCATGCCCGAAAGCACGAGGTGCCGCGAAAGCCGAGTGCGCTTGATCACTTCTTCTCTCCTCCATCACGAGCCGGCAACTTCACGGCCGGTTTGCTGCTCTCAAGAAGGGCCTGGCCGAGCTCGCTTTCCTGGCTCACGCCCTCGAGGAACACCGGATTGCTCGATCCCCCGGCCTCCAGGACGAGAGACGGCGTCCCGCGCACGCGGAACCGCTGCCAAAGCTCCGGCTTTTCTCCGAAGTCCACAACGATGAGTTTCGCCTCAGGTTTGTCCTTCAGCCACCGGCCCAGGATGGCATCCTGCGTGTCGCAGTGAGGGCAGCCGCTCCGGTGGAAGTAGGTCACGGTGAAGGACACCTTGCCCGGTGAAGCGACTTGGGCAGGAGAAGCGGCTTTGCGGGCTGGTGCCGGCTCCGCGGGCGCCACGCCAGCCGGGGGGGCGGCCGCCGGCATCGCTGCCGGTGGGGGCCCTTCGCTCTGCGCGGCCTTGTAGTCCTTCATGGCCTCCGCCGCGCGAAGGATCTTCTGCGTGCGCGCGAGCTTCCATTCAAAGTACGCCCGGATCTTCTCCGGGGACGGATCCTCCAGCACCTCGATCAGCGGGCGCGGCAGCTCGTGGTAGGCCATGGTGCCGTCTGCCTGCTTGACGAGCTGTCCCCACTCGCTGGGATTCTGCTTCGGGACAGGGCCCGGCTTGTTGGCGGCGGGCGACATGACGGACTTCTTCTCGTCCTCGTAGGACATCCCATGTTGCCAGTAGTCGATCGGTCGATCGAAGAATCGGCGCACCGGAGGCGGACTTTCCTTCGCCTGCACGCTCGCTTGTTCCTGGGCCTCAAGCGGCACTGCCACGGACAGGAGGAAGAGCGCGATTGCAGGAAGCGATCGCCGCGGAGTTACGGACGACATTCCAACATCTCCTCGAGATTGACCACCGGGCCGAGCGCCCGATGCGCCCGGCCGTGGGAGACGAGGACAAAGGCCGGCACCGCCCGGATCCCCCAGAGCTCTGCAAGACGAAGACCCTCCTCGTCATAGAGCGGGATGTCGAGCGTTCCCTGCGACTGGAGTTCCTTCAAGGTCTTGTAGAGGGGGGAGGCCTCCTCGAGCTTGCGGATGACGGAGAAGTCGTCGAGGAGCATGACGAGCCGCAGCTTGACCCTCTCCTTCTGCGCTTTCTGGAACGCGACCGCCCGCTTCGCCCCCTCGAACGACGCCGTGGTGCTGGGGGAGAAGAAGTAGTACAGCGTGGCTTGGTCCGCCCCTCGCTTCTGAACGGCCTGCAGGGCGGGAAGCGGAGCCCCGCACACCGTCGCCAAGAGCCCTACGATCAAGGTTCGCATATCGGTCCCTCTATACCACCAAGGAATCTCGGGAGGGGGATGTCCCACACAATCGCAAGCAGATCCGAAAATCGTTTCGTCCGCTTCCTGCCAGCACCAAGGCGGATCGACGGGGGACTATGGACCCCGACCGGCCACACACAATGAAGCCGGGGGCGGGGAGGAGAACACTTCATCCCCCGACTGCCTGCAAGTGGCGCAACCAACCTGAACGAAATTCCGGGCCGGATGCGCTTTGCGTGGGACATCCCCCTCCCGAGATTCCTTGGTGATACGGAGGACACGAACGATGACGACGCGGCTGAAGAAGGAAGCGCGGCCTGGAATGGGCGGGAGGATCCTGCCCAACCAGGCCCGCGAGGCCTGCGCCGCGATCGCTCTCGCGTCCATGGTTCGAATGGAAGCCACGCAAGGGAGGTCCGTATGACCACGCCGAAGGCGAACGAATCCGAGGTCCCGGGGAAAGAGCTCCACATCTCCAATGTCGGGCGCCTCCCCGCGGCCGTGCTCAGGCTGATCCAGGCCACCCCGAAGAAGGAGTGGCCCAAGATCCGGGCGTACCTCGTCGGAAGCGACGAGGAGGGGCAGCTCGTCGACATGCTCCCGGAAGTGAACCGGGTGATGAGCGTCTGTCCGCCGAAGCTGGTTGGCCGCGTCCGGAAGCACGAGATCACGGGCGACCAGCTCGACCAGGGATACCAGCAGCTTCACGACGCGATCAACGGCGTGCGCCAGGCGCTCTATGCGCTGCTGATCCTGGCCGGCTTCAAGGACCCTGAGAAGAAGGACACCAAGACCCCGGAACCGGCTCCCGCGGCCGCGAAGTCGGCGGAGGACCAGGTGCGACCCGGCAAGGCTCCCGCCGCGGCCCCGGACAAGCTCGCGCTCGCCGGACGATCCTGAATGCCAAAGCTCGCGCCACTGGGCGCGCGCTTCGAAATACTCTGGCTCTTTGACAAAGGGAACTCTCCATCTGAGTGATAGATGGAGACGAACACGCACGTAAGCTCACCCCCCATCGGGTGACCTCGCGTTGCGGCAACCCACCCGAGACTTCTCCCTCCCCGGCATGAATTGCTAGGGCGCGGAAATCTCAGAGTTCACCTGTTTCTACTCTCCCTGCGGGCCCACAGCCCGGGAATCGAGGTTCCAGCCTCAGGGAGAGGCTTCGGGTGCCCCGGACGCCGGCGGGGATGGAAGGATTCCAGGTTGCCGCAACCGAGCCGGAAGGCGGCGGCCTCTTCCGGAGCGGTTGGGAAATGGGCGGAGAGACCCATGAACGATCGTTGCCTGCTCGATGAGCGGATGATCAAGAGTGCGCTGCTGCGCGAGGCCACGGAGAAACTCAATACCATCTGGCGCCTGGCCTACGCGTACCGACCGCCCGAGCTCCTGGAATGGCTGGACGCCTTGACCGGAGAGCTCGAGGGCCGCCGGGAGTTTGTGAGGACTGCCCTCCAGCCCCGGAAGCCGTCGGCAGTGGCTTAGACACTGCTTCGAGTCGAGAGACTTCCCGCTCTCCTTCACCGGGGAGCGGGAAGGCCCTGGACTCGCCGTAGTCCCCCGCAGAAATCGAAAGGAGGTTTTCCCATGCAGTCTCTGATACCGCTCCCCGTGGAGACGGGCGATCGACAGATCGT
>DATGFI010000204.1:0-5321 GCA_035309205.1 Planctomycetota bacterium
CGGCATGGCTTCTTCGCCGTCGCCCAGGATCAGGACGTCGAAGAAGTCGGCCAGGGGTTCGGGATAGCTGGCGTTCACGCCGCCTCCCAGGACCAGCGGGAACTCCGGGCCGCGGTCCTTCGCGTAGACCGGAAGGCCCGCCAGCTCGAGGAGGTTGAGGACATTGGTGTACTGCAGCTCGCTCTGCAGCGAGATGCCCAGGATGTCGAACTCCTTTACCGGCCGGTGCGAGTCGATCGAGAAGAGCGGCAGGCCGTCCCTCCGCATCCGATCCTCGAGATCCGGCCAGGGCGAGAAGACCCGCTCGCAGAGCGCGTCGGGACGTTCATTGGTCTGGCCGTAGAGGATCTGGATCCCCAGGTGGGCCATCCCGATCTTGTAGGCGTCGGGGAACGCCAGGGCGACTTTGACCTCGGCGTCGTCCTTGCGGACGGAATTCACCTCGCCTCCGACGTACTGGCTCGGGCCCTGCACGTGGAGAAGATGACGCTCCAGCTGGTTCCAGATCGTGCTCATGGGTTCGAAGGGTCATTCCTGGGAACTAAATCGCTCTTCCGCGAACGGTTCGGCGTTGTTGTGGTAGCCCATCCGCTCCCAGAAGCCGCGGCGGTCGCGATCCATGAACTCCAGGGAGCGCAGCCACTTCGCGCTCTTCCAGGCATAACGCTTGGGAACCACCAGGCGGAGCGGAAAGCCGTGATCTTTCGACAGAGGCTTTCCCGACTCGTGGGTGGCCAGGAGGACGTCCGCATCGAGGAGCACCTCGAGCGGGAGATTGGTCGTGTAATCGTAGTCGCCGTGAGCCATCACGTGCCGTACCTCGGGCCGGGGACGCGTCCGCTCCACGATCGTCCGGAACGAGACCCCTTCCCATTCCATGTCCAGACAGGTCCAGGTCGTCACGCAGTGCATGTCTGCCCGGATCTTGACCCGCGGGAGGACCTGAAACTCGTCCCAGGACAGGCTCAGCGGCCGCTCGACCAGGCCCGAGGTCTTAAAATCCCAGGACCCCAGGTCGATGTCGGGAACCCGGCCGGTGTGGAGGACGGGCCACTTGGCGTTCTTGGTCAGGACCTGCCCCGGCGGAACGCGCTCCATCACGGCGCCACTATACCAGAGCGGCTCAGTTAAGGGAAGGCCCGGGGGGCCAAGGTCGCTTGCGGTCGTCGTCCGTGCCGCCCAGGCCCGGCGCGTTCATCCGCTGCAGGAGATCCAGGAGAAGATCGCAGCGCGCCGCCACGTCGAGCTCCTCGAGCAGCGCCTGCTTGACTCCCGGATCGAACGCGATCAGCGAGGCCAGGAGGTCGCACAGGAGCCCCAGCGGGACGTCCTGCGGGGGCGAGGCGAGCGCTCCCTGGGAGACCTGCTTGAGGACCTGGACATAAAAGGCCAGAAGCAGCCGTCGCTTGCGGTCGTAGCCCGCCCCGCCGGCCGGCTTTTCCCGGAGCGGCTCGACTTGAACGCTGCGATAGGGGTCCGTCGACACTTCCTTCAGGAGGCGGAGGCGCGCGACGCCATAGAGGACGAGGTTGTAGCGGCCGTCGGCCAACCGGGTGTCCTCGATGATGCGCCCCAGCCCCAGAACGGGGCGGACGGCGGGGCATCCGGCATAGTCCTTCTTCCAGTCGGACTGGAAGAGGGCCATGGCGATGAAGCGTTCGCCCTCCAGGGCGGACTTCGTCAGGGCGCGATACCGCGGCTCGAAGATGTGCAGGGGCAGGAACATCTTGGGGAATAGAACGACGTTGGGAAGCGGAAACATGGGGACGATGCTGGGGATGCTCCCGGGATCGAATTCGGCGTCCGCCATGCTGACGACGTTTGAGTATAAGAGGGCTGAGAGCCAAAACAAACCGTAAAGTGGAAGGTCCGGCCGCGGGGCACAGCCCCGGAGGGAGGAAGCGGGAATCCCGTCAGGGAGCGGTCATGAAATCTGCGGGAGGGATATCGGAATAGGTGTTCCCGCTCTGGCCCGTCGCCAGGACCCGCCAGTAATACGTGGTGCCCGACGAGAGCGGCGTCCCCAGCGTCGCCCGGTTCAGCTGGATGTTCGGCTGCACGATCAGCGGGGGCGAAAAGGTCCCCGCGGGATCGATCTGGAGGGTGTAGGAGGTCGCCCCCTGGGAGGCCTGCCAGGTAAACATCGGCGAGACGCTCACATTGGTCTGAAGGCTAGGAGGGTTCAGGGTCGCGAAGGCGGTCGGCGTCAGGAATCCCCCTCCCTGAGTCTCGAACTGGGAAGGCGACCCGCCCGCCAGGACTTTCCCCCCGCCCGGGACGATGCCGTAGATGCGCCAGTAGTAGGTGGTGAAGTTGGTCAGGGTCACCTGCGTCAGGAACGTCGACGTGATCAGGAGCGACGGATCGTCCCAGATGATCTGGGAAAAGTCCGACGTGGTCGAAATCTGGAGCTCGTAGCCGCTCGCGCCGTCGAGGGCGTTCCAGGCGAACTCCGGATTGGTGGGCGCTTGACCTTCGCCGTCGATCGGCAGGACCAGGATGAAGGGCAGAGTGCCCGAGCCGCCCGACATCGACGGGTCGGGGCTGTACGTGAGATTGCAGGCCGGAACCAGCAGGGCCGCAAGTGGAACCAGGATTCCCCCCGTCCACCGCTTCATCTGCCGGCCTCCTCCGTCGCCAGGGGTCCCAGGGATGTCGATCCCGTCACTTCCACGGCCGGGGAGTCGGAGTTTCCTGCCGGAACGGCGCAAGGACCCAAGGAGAAGACTCGGACTACCGTCCAAAGTGCAGGTCCTCGGAAACCCATCGTCCCAAGGATCTTCGACCAATCCAGTCACAGCCGGGCGGGAGCGGGCCCTACTTCAATCGCCCCGACTTCGTGAAGAAGTTCCAGGGGTTGTCCCAGACCAGTTTTTCGATGTCCTTCTCGTCGGCCCCTCGGGAGCGCAGCTCCGTGACGACGTGGGGCACCATCATCGGGTCGCTCGGGCCCCAGTCGGCAGCCCCGTTGATCATCATCCTCGCGTAGCCGTTGTCCTCGAGGATGTTCGCCATCCGCTCGGGGGAGAGCTTCGAGATCGGGTAAACCGTGTGTCCCGCCCAGCAGCCCGCCTTCAGGGACATCGGAGTGGTGTCCTCGACATTATGGTCCATCAGGACCATGTCCATGGGATAGTCCATGCTCTTCAGGACCTCGATCAGGCGCTTGATGCCTTCGAATTTCCCAAGGTGCGGCGAGTGGATCAGGATGGGCAGCTTGAACTCGCGGGCGAGTTCCGCCTGCCGGACGAAGAACTCCTCTTCCACGCTGTTGATCGCGTCGAAGCCGATTTCGCCGACCGCGACCACCGTCGGCCGTTCCAGGTAGCGCGGGAGTTCCTCCAGAACCTCCTGGGCCAGCTCGTAGTTGTTGGATTCCTTGGGGTTCATCGCGATGGTCACGTACTGCTGGATGCCATACCGGGCGGCGCGGCTGTGTTCGTAATTGATCAGGTGGTCGAAGTAGTCGAAGAAGCTCCCGGCGTACTTCCGGGTCTCCCCGAGCCAGAACGCGGGTTCGACGAGATACTCCACTCCCGCCTTGGCCAGCGCCTCGTAATCCATCGTGGTGCGGGCGTACATGTGGGCGTGGGGCTCGAAAATGCGCATGTGGGCAAGTCTACGCGGGGTCGAGAGGGCAGTAAAGGCAAAAGAGGGGATGGCGGCGGGCGGGGTTCGAAAGAGCTCAGGTTTATAGAGATCTATAGTCATTTATAGAAGTGGATTCCCCCTCTCTGAAGGCTTTAAGAGGTTTGGAATCCGACCGGGCCTCGAGCTGCTGCGAGGTCACGGGCCGGGCTCCCGGATGAGGCAGATCGAGCGTGTCCAGGTCGACCCAAGCCTTCGTAGCGGCATCCTGTACCTGGACCCAGGTGTGATCCTTCGGCGGGAGCGCAGGCTTCCCCGCGACGGCGCCGACCAGGGGAGCCAGCCTTTCCGACTCGCCTTTGGCCGCGTCGAGGACCTCTTCCACGAACGACGTCTCCGCACGGCGGCGTTCCCCCAATGCCGATTCGAGTCCCGCCGCGTCCACGCCCAGGTCGAGGGCCAGGATTCGGAGGTCGATGGCGGGCCGGGCCGGGGCGCGCCGCCGGCGGAACCCGTCCACGAGCTTCGTCGCATCGGCCTCGGACAGGTCGCAGCGCATGAGCCGGGTCCTCTCGCCGCCGGCTTCGAGCATCGCCCGGAGGGGGAGGGGCCGGTCGACCGAATTTCCTCCCCCCGCGAGCAGCGTTCCGGAGGCGTCGCGCAGGATTCCCGCGTAGGGCTCCCAGCCGCGCCCCAAGACGAAGGCCCGAATCTCCTCGCGATCGTATCCCAGCCACGCGGCGGCTCCGCGGGGGTCGCTGGGATCCGGGGGCTCGCGGTGACGCTGCTCGAGAACCCGGAGCAGACGCTCGTTGAAATCGGCCTCCTGCTCCCCGGGGGAGGGAGCCAGGGCGACGAGCCCCAGCAGGAGCGCAGGCAGGAAGCGTATCTACTGCGGCTTTTTCAGAAATTTTCCCAGGCTGAGCGTCGCATGGGAGACGACCTCGGTGTTGATCCAGACGGTCTTTTCTTCCTTCTTCCCGTCCAGCTCGACCAGGAGGGTGTACTTGCCCTCGGGCAGCTCGTGCCGGTCCCCGACCTTGCCCCGATAGACTTCCTTGCCCATCTTATCCTTGAGCTGGTACTCCGCGGCGCCGACGGTCGCCAGCGCGAGGGAAGCCATGAGCTCCGATCCCTTGTTTGCCTGGAAGTATTTCCCTCCTCCGCCGGCCGCGATCTTTTCGAGCTGTTCGCGCTCCTCGTCATTGTTGATGTCGAAGCCCACGACGTGGATCTTCATCCCCTTCCGCGTCGACGCCAGCCGCCGCGCGGCCTCGGCCGGCTTGGCTCCCAGCGTCGACTCTCCCCCGTCCGTCAGGATGATCGTGATCAGGTCCAGGCCCGGATCCACTCCCGCGATGTCCTTGATGGTCTCATCCATGCTGTAGGTCAGGGGCGTCTTCCCTTTGCAGCGCAGGGGTCGGACCTTCGCCATGAACGGCACCGGCTTGAGGGGACCCAGGGGCACCAGGAGCTCCGAATCGAGGTCGGCCCTCTCGTCGAGCGCGTTCAGACGGTGGCCGTAGACGCGGAGTCCGACCTGGGACCCTTCCCCAAGCTTCTTCACGATCGATTCGACGACGTCCTTGGCGATGTCGAACTTCTCCCGTCCGTCGACCTCGTCGCGCATCGATCCGGAGGCGTCGAGGATGATCATGAAGTTCGAGGAATCGTTGAGCGCGTGGGTCTCCAGCCATCCGAGGCCGCCCCGCTTGATCTGGCGGACCGGCGAC
>DATGFI010000205.1:0-4722 GCA_035309205.1 Planctomycetota bacterium
CCGATTCGACCCGGCCGAAAGACCGCCCGGAGACGGGGTCGCGCCTTCGGCGGACGGATGTCCGTCATCAGGGGAGCAAGAAGCCAGAAGGGCAAGCGACGCCAGGACCCCCGACCGGAGCCAACCGTATTCCCAGTGCCGGGGATGATTGGACTGCAGGTTCAGACCGCCCGTCACATCCATTCCTCACAAAGTCTAACCTCGCCGAAAGCCGATTACCAGACGCGGGTCGGCTTGCCGGGACGGGGAGAGAGGGGAGGACGGAGGACAAGCGCCCGAACAGGACGGCGGAGCGCCTACCCCACGGCCATCGAGTGGGGCGCTGGACGCTGACCCTGGACTATTTCACTCCGAACGTCACCGTGAGCGTCGTCTCCACCTCAAGGCCGTCGAGCATCATCGAGACCAGGTCACTCCTGGAGAAAGGGGCACGCCGCCGCGCCGCTGCTGGTAGCAGGAGTCCCGCCTGTGCGACGCTCTGCCTTCCGATTCGGAGATCTCGTTCTTGTTCGCCCCCCCAATGTCTGTCCGGATGCACGCGAGCCAGCCGGGGCCAAGGAGGTCGCGTCTTCCAGCGCCTTGGCGAAGACTGCATCCACGTCCTTCGGATACGAGGGGGTCGTCGGAGAAGCTTCGACGGAATCCTGTTGCTGCCGCAGTCGATTTGAAGCACGCGGACGGATCCATGGTTCGGCTGGCCCGGCGAAGAACATTTGGCTTGCCCTTCGATGAACGTCGGCTGGGAAGAACCTGTTTCGGCCTCCTTACTTCGTAAGCGACCTGAGGTAGCTATAGAGATCCGCCAGATCGCCGGACTTCAAGTTCTTGAGGAGACTTTCGGGCATGAGCGAGGTGGCGGAGGGCCGCATGGCCGCGATCTCGGGGGTGTTGATCCGCACGGTAGTCGTCGCGCCCGTCTGAACGATGTATCCATCCGCCGATTCGAAGGCGATGATCCCGGTGTGAACCTGGCCATCCTTGAGCTGAAAAGACGTCGTCCGGTAAGGCGGCGCCACGTCTTTGCTGGGATTGACGATCGCTTCGAACAGGTCCTCGCGAGAGAATCGGTTGGCAGCGCCCGCGAGGTTCGGGCCTAGAGCCCCTTGCACGGCGTGGCAGGTCTGGCATCCGCGCGCGCGGAACAGCGCCTCCCCGCGTGCACGATCTCCATTCTCCCACGGAACGTCCTTGAGAAGGACCGTCAGGTCCTCTCCCCCCCTGTCGAGCTCCGACCGGAGTCCAGGGTTCCTTCTCAGAAACTCTTCGAAGAGGGGCTGGTAGGCGCGCTTCAGCGCGATGGGGTCGCCGTTTTCCTCTTGGATCCCCGTGGAAAGACCCAGGGCGGGACCGATGAGCCTTGCCACTTTGGATCGAAGTGCGGCCTCCTTGGGTTCCTGGGTCAGCCTTCGCAGGAGGCGAAGGCAGGGCAGGAGCTGGGACGAGGTCCCTCCCTGCCCGATCGCCGCCAACGCGTCGAGGGAGGCGCTCACGATTCTGGAGTTCGCGGATTCTACGCCGCCCAGGAAGAGGTCTCGGTCCTCCTTCATCGGGGTCCTGCCCAGACGGAGGATGATGGCATCCCGAAGCCCGAGGTTCGATCCCTGCCCTCGAAACGCCTGAATCGTCTCCTCGGGCGGCAAGAGGTCCAGGAGATCCAGGAGAGATTCCGACCACGGGAATCCCGGATCCTGTTTCACCGCTTCGAGGAAGCGTCGGGAGGCATCCTTTCGAAACTCGCCGCCGAGCGCCGCCGCCATGGACACGTGATCGGGGCTGATCAGGAGCGGATGTCGCAGGAACTCTTCGGCCGTCCTTGGGTCGCGCTGGACAAAGAGGGAGGTCAGTTCGGCCAGTCTGAGGCTCCACGTCAGCTTGTTCCGCTGTTCCTGACCCTCGAGCTTCCGGTCGAGCCGGAGCAGGGTATTGACGACCTTCCTGGGAAGGTCGGCAGGCCATTGCCCCTTCAGGCGGCTCAAGACTGCCAGGTAATGGACGTCCTCGGCGGCCGGGCTAGTTTCACTCAGGAATGCGGCCGTTCTTTTCACCGTCTCGTCATCGCCGTCCTCGAGCATGCCCAGAAGGCGCGAGGATTCAAGGTCGAGCGTCGGATTCCGCGATGGAAAAAGGGGGCGGACGGCGCGCAAGATCCGCTCCCGCACTTCGGGCGTCGGGATGATCGCCGGGGCGTAGCAGGAGTAAACCTCGACCGCGGGTTTCTCGATGTTCTGATCCCCCAGTGCGATCATCAGCAACCGAACGGCTTCGAGACGGAGCTCGGGTTCCTGGACAGATTCAAGGACCCGGGCGACTTCGAAGTCGGGGACTTCCCGTCGCCAATACGCCGCAAGCGCCCGCGAGAGCCGGACCTGGGGGGATCGGTTCTGGCAGGCCGCATCCACCACGCTCCACAAAGACCCCGGAAGAACCGCGGCGAGGCGAGCCGCCGCCTGCCGCACCCGCCGGTCGGGATGGTCGAGGTTATCGACGATGACCCCGGAGACGTCCCCGGCGTCCAGTCCCTCCGGATTGCTTCCCAGGCTCTCCAGCGCCGCTCGACGCACTCGGGCGTCGGCATCACGAGCGAAGGATTTCAGCGCCTCCCGGTAGCCTGAGGAGTAATCGCGCCCCAGGGACCATGCAATCCGCGCCCGCACCGCGGCATCCGGGTGGTTCAGGCTTGAGACCTGCGAAGCGAGGATGGGATGCGGCCCCGGGAAAAGCTCAGTCACGATCTCGATGGCCCGGACCTGCTCGCCCGATGAACGCCCCGGGTTCCGATACGCCTCCAGAAAGGGCTCCGCCCCGAGCTTCCTGGCCAGCGGCTCCCAGCGAGCCCGCGACCAGGCGTCCAGAGGCTGAGGCGCCCGGAGCACTTTCTCCAGATCCGTCGCCGGTTCCACGGTCTTCTCCCGGCCGGCGTACTCGATACGGTAAACGGCTCCACGGGTGTGACGGCCCCCGATCGAGACATAGAGTGACCCGTCGGGGGCGACGCAGATGTCGGTCGGCGCAAAGCCCTCGGAGCCCGCAGGTTCGAGGAAGAGTTCGGGGTTGGTGGAATACGTTGCGCCTTTGGGCTTGAGGGGAAAGAAGTAGATCTTGCCGAACGTCCAATCCAGCGCGAACAGGCCCCCCCGGTAGCGCTCGGGGAACTGATGATGTCGGTAGATGGTGACGCCAGTGGGAGACCCGCGGCCGACCGGCCAGAGCATGTCGACGGTGTCGATATAGTAGTCGCGGCGCGCGAAACTTCGCTGGTGGCCCCTCAATCGCCACCCGTGATTCATCCCCGATCCTACGTGGTAGATCCGCGTCGGGGTATACCAGGGCAGGCCGAAGTCGCGCTCGCAATCGCTGTCGTAGGTGAAGAGGTCGCCCGCCTCGTTCCAGTCGAAGTCGTAGGGATTGCGGAAGCCGTGGGCGACGATTTCGGACTTGGTGAAGTCGCCGGGCCGGTAGCGGAGAATGGCGCCCACTTCGGGATTCTTCACCGGCGAATGGGGGAGCGTGATTTGTTCTTTCGTGAATCTTGCTTCATTCCCGCCGATCAGGTACCACCAGCCGTCGGGGCCCTTGCGAATCGCGTGATGGCCGTGCTCGCCTGAAACAAAGCTGGAGATCTTCTCGGGTTTCCCCTCCGCGGCTCCGTTCCCGATGATATCCCGGAACCGCCACAGTCCGTGGTCGCCTGAGAAGAGAAGGTCATTCCCGTCGAAGCACATCCCCATGCCGCCGGTCCGCGTGGGGGCAAGAAGAGTCGCGCGGTCGGCCTTGCCATGACCGTCGTCGTGGAGAAGCTTGATCCACCCCTGGCTTGTGACCACGACCCGGCCCTGGGGATCGAGCGTCATGGCATAGATGTCGTTGGCCACCTCGGGACCGGAGTACAGTGAGACCTTGAATCCCGCGGCAATCCGGAGGCCGAGATCCTCAGCCGGGTTCAGAGGCTGATCCTGAGCCCCCGAAAGGAGCGCCATAAGGAGAGTCCATTGCGCCATCCTCGCCTCCCAGGTGGTTTAATCGCTATGTATGTAAGGAGTGTCGCAATTCACGGGTTTTGCGACACCTTACATTGAGTGTTCAGGGAGGGAACGTGCCCGCATCCGGTTCACGGCTGGTTCGGCGCCGAGCACGGGCGACCGCACCCCGAGACGGGGGCTCCGGAGCCTCTCCGAGGATACGCAGAACCCTTCCCTGGGCTGCCGCCGGCGTTCTGGTCGCCGCGTTCCTTGGCTGCGACCATCCTTCCGAGCCGCCCCCGGTTCCCCCCGCGCCCCCGCCGCAGAAGGCCACCAGCCGAACGATCCTGTTCAATACTCCCGAAGCGGACGCCATCCTTTCGGGTCTCCAGATATTTCCCAAGGACAATCCCTGGAACGAGGACGTCTCCCAGCGTCCCCTGCATCCGGACTCGGCCAGAATCATCGAGACCATCGGCAGAGATTTGCGGTTTCGATGGAATCGCGACATGCCCTTCATTCTGGTCCCTCCGGATCAGCCGAAACGAGCTCTGGAGATCGGCGCCCGGGACGAGTCGGAGCCGGGACCCTACCCGATTCCGGACAACGCTCCCCTGGAGGGATGGCCGCTCTCGGGCGTGCCGCTCGAGAAACTACAGCGGGAGGGGGAGGGGGACCGTCACCTGATCGTCCTGGACCCGGCCTCGATGAAGCTTTACGAGCTGTTCTCTGCCTTCCGCACCGCCAAGGGCTGGAAGGCGGA
>DATGFI010000206.1:0-5098 GCA_035309205.1 Planctomycetota bacterium
GACCGGTCAAGCAGACGGGAACCCTGGACGCCTTGGACCAGTTCGGCATCGAATTCGAAGGCCTCGTCCCCTCGGAGGAAGGATGGGCGATCGGTCTTCATTGCGTCGTCTGCAATCACCGCTGGATCACGATGCGCACCAAGCTGGAGTTCGAGCGCGAGGCCACGGAGTGCCCGAAGTCCCAGACGTCGAAGAAGCACATCGGGGCCAAGGGTCCAGACAAAAAATCGTAGGCGGAGCAGTCGGCCGCCCCCCCCGGGACTCCCGGCTCCCTACACCGACCCGATCCCGCGAAGGGGTTTGCTTACCGCGTCGTGGTCGCCACCAGCGGCCGAGTCGAGCGCTTGAGGAACAGGATCGCAAAGCAGGTATCCCACGTCGGTTTGATGAAATGGCTCGCGTCCCAGGAGCCATTGCCCTTTTGCGCCCCCAGGAGGACTTTGTAGCCATCCAGGTACCAGTCGTGTGTTCCGATCAGGGTGGTGTCGTAGAGCAGGCCTGTCCGTTCCAGGGCGTAAAGATAGTAGTAGAGCCATCCGTCGGGCACGGGTGCGATCTCGCAGGGGCCGACGTTCTGGGTCACCGAATAGTTCGTTTCCAGCCAGTGCATCCCTTCGACCACGGCCTTGTCCTTCTTCCAATCCTTCCCCAGGATGTAATCGTAGATGCACAGCGCGCTCACCGCGCCGGCGGTCATCGAGCTGTAGGGGGGCCCCATCTTGCTGCACGTCGTGTCGCCCTCGCTGTAGCACCAGCCGAAGCCCCCCTTTCCGCCCGAGGCGACGTTCTTGGCCTTGGGATCCGCGTTCTGGGGGGTCCGCTGATTGTTGACCCAGTACTGCCGGCACTTCTCGATGATTTCCTTGGGAAACAGGACCCCGGCGTCGTGGCAGGCGCGGATGCCCAGAGCGCCGTACTGGGAGTTCGAGTTGTCGCTTCGCTGAGACTCGGGCCCGTCCTTGCTCTTCTTGAGCGCGATATGCCGGGTGACTTCGGGCTTGGTCTTCTCGTTCGGGTCGATCGGACCGGGCGGCTTCTTCGGCTTGAAGGCGTCCTTCTTGGTCGCCACGCCGCCGGCCTCGGGCGTCGCGTTGGTCGGTTCTCCGTACGAGAAGCCGCCGTTGGACTTGACGTTATCCAACAGGAACTGGCCGCAGGCGGCGATCTGATCCTGGTATTTCGCCCGGTCGATTTCCTCCAGGCACATGGCCAGAAGGGAAACCCGGTAGGTCTTTTCGGGTTTCCGCTCAAGACAGGTCTTGAGCAGGGTCTGGAAGCCGGGATCCGCCTCCGGGACGCCGCCGTGCACGAAAGTCAGCAGCTTGAGCTCGGCCGAGTCGGCTCCGATCGCCGAGTCGGGAGAGTCCGAAGTCTTGAGGAACTCGATGCCCCGGGCGATGGCGCGCTCGACCTTGACCTGGTCCACGCCGGGATTGATCTTGAAGCCCTCCTTGTCCTGCGCGGACGAAGGAACGGCGAGGAGCCCGAGAATGGGGATCGAAAGCCATCGGCGCATGAACGAAGTCCCTCCGGCCCGACCCGAAGGAAATGATAGCGTCCGGTCGCCGGCTAAGGAAGCTCCTTGAGCAGGAAGTTTGCAAATTCGACCGGCAGGTCCGGCGTCAGCGGCTTGCCCGGGTGCTGGAGGCCGATCGGCCCCTTGAGGGGGATGCCGGGGAGACGGGCGTCTTCAATCACGGTCTTGTCGTTGAGGACGACCGTCAGGATCTCTCCCCGAATGGTGATCTGGAGGTGGTTCCACTCGCCCGGGGGCTTGTCCGCCCTCAGTTTCGGCGTGGCCGCCTTGCGGACTTCGGCCGGCAGACTCCCATCGGTTCGATACCCGTAGATCTCCCCCGAACCGATCGGCCAGCACCACAGGTTCACCTGGCTTTTCTGAGAACCCCGGAGGAAGATCCCGCTGTCCCCGGCATCGAGGACCTTCTCCGTGCGCCGGGAGACGCTTCCATCGGGCAGAATGACCGGAGCTTCCTTCTCGACGGCGGGGCCCGGGAAACGGAAATCGGCCTTGAGGATGAAGTTGGCATAGGACTTCTCGGTCCACAGGTCCGGGCCCTTGGCGTCATAGTGCAGCACGCCGCCGTCCTGGACGACCCAATGTCCTTCGTGGGCCGCCTCCTTCTTCCAGCCGGTCAGATCCTTGCCGTTGAAGAGGGGCACGAATCCCTCGCTGTCCTGCAGGGACTCGAGGAAAGCGATGAGGTCGGCGAAGTCCTCCAGACGGAGGGCGATCTGGAGGCCGTCGGGCATCAACGACCGCTCGCTGAGGCGCCGGGCGTCCACGTCCGCCTTCCGGAGCCGGTGGGCCCTTCCTTCCGAGTCGATGAGGACCAGCTCCTCCGCGGTCTCGGATCGGACGAGTCCCGCGATCACGCCGCCGTCCCTCATGCGAACCTGCGTTTGCGAATAACCTTCGGCGATCTGCCTCGACGGATAAAGAACGGATTCGATCAGCGATGGGCGGCCGTACTTGGTCCCGATGCCCGTCAGGTCGGGCCCGAT
The DNA here is from genome assembly GCA_035309205.1 of Planctomycetota bacterium. Lineage (GTDB taxonomy): Bacteria > Planctomycetota > MHYJ01 > MHYJ01 > JACPRB01 > JACQFK01. The sequence goes on from DATGFI010000206.1 coordinate 2,524, forward strand.
GTCCCCGCCCTGCCCATGAATGCGATGACAGCGCGCGCAGCCCGTCTTGGGGTCGGCAAAGAGGATGCGGCCATGGGCCGCGTCCCCCTTGTTCCGGGAGGCGAATTCGGCATAGGGGGAAGGATCGACGCCGGCCGTCGACGGGGACGGGGGGACGAAATCCGCCCTTGCCTCCCTCACGTTCGGCGACCCGAGGGCCGGCGCTTCGACCGCCGCCGCGGCGGCTTCGCGGATCGCGGAGGATTCGTCGGTCAACGCCTTCCTGAGGGTCCGGAGCGCCAGCTCCGTGCCCGCCCATTCGACCGTCCGATCGATGCGGGGTCCGACCTTCGGATCGTCTTCCGCAAAGGCGTAGGGGCCGTTCCGCCACCAGCGGCCGTCCCAGGGCGGGGGTTTCCGGAGCAGGCTTCCGAGGATCCGGACGGCCTCCAGCCGGAGATCCTCCGGAGCCGAATCGACGAAACTCGCGATCGCGCTCACCACGTCATGCTCATAAGCCTCGCGAAGCGCGTAGAGGGTCCCCTCCCGCACCCGGGGGTGGCCGTACCGGAGGCCCGAGGCGATGGCCGGCCAGGCGCTGGGATCGGCCACCCCGATGCGGTGAAGCGCGGTGAAGGCCCCGTGGCGGACGACCGCGTCCTCGTCCTGGAGCGCCCCGAGCAGCGCCGGCACCATCGTCTTGTCCCCTCTCCGACCCAGGGCCGTCGCCGCCTTGAACCGAGTTGCCGCGTCGGGGTGCTCCAGGAGCCCGACCGGCAGCTCCGCGGCAGCGGGGGGTCCCAGCTTCCTGCGCGCGGCGATTCTCACGGATCGCGACGGGTGGGCCAGGGCCTTCGTCAGGCTCTCGACGCTCGCGTCGACCTTCTCTCCCCGCGCGGCCGCCGCGTACCAGTCCGGTTTGGCGGCGGCCCGGCTCACCCCGCGCCAGGCCAGTTTATAGAGGCGGCCGGCGTCGTCCTTCTTCCGTTTCCAGCCCGCGAAGTTCCAGTCGGTCACATAGAAGCCGAGGCCGTCCGGCATCGTCGTGATGCCGACCGGCCGGAAGTCGTCGGGACCGGGAGGAATGAGATCTTCCTGCCCCGTCACCCGATAGGTCGCGCCTTCGCGAACGACCCGGACGCGAAACACGGTCCGTCGCGCCCAATCGCAAAGGATCAGATTGTCCCGGTACTCCGCCGGCAGCGCATCTTCGGTGTACGCGAGGATCCCGGTCGGCGCCCCGCTCTTGTATTCGGCGATACCGCCCAGGGTGTATCGGCGAGCCGGCTTGAAGTCGTAGGGAAACCCGTAGTAACCGCCGTCCACCAGGTGAAGCAGCTTCACTTTCCATGTCTTCGTGTGATCGTCGTTGTCGTAGGCGAAGAGCTCCTCTTCCGAATTGATCGCCACGTCCAGGATGTTGCGGACGCCGTGCGCGAAGACCTCCAGGCCCGTCGCGTCCGGCCGCAAGCGCAGGATGCCGCCTTCGCGCATCTCGAAGCGCCGGCCGTCCCGCCCCACCGCCCCATAGATCCCCTTCTGGCCGACCGCGACGTAGAAATAGCCGTCCATCCCCAGATGGAAGTTCGCCGGGATATGGTCGTTCAGGCCATTGCCCGCGCAAGGCGTCGGGTTCGTGCACTCGAGGAGGTCTTCGCGGTCCCGGCCGACGCCGTCCACATCTCGGAAGACGCTCAATTTCGGCACGTGCTGCACGTAGAGTCGTCCTTCGAGATACATCAGCCCGAACACCGGACCCAGGCCGTCGGCAAATACCGTCGTACGCCCGTCGGGATGAAGACACAGGACGCGGTCGATCCGGGCGTCGATCGGCCCTTCCATGTCGATGGGATCTTCACCCACGAAAATGCGGCCGTCGGGCGCGCAGCAGACCACCGAAGGATGGTGGATCCGGGGAGCGCGGGCGACCAGCTCCAGCGACCAGCCCTCGGCCGCCCGGGGTTCGGCCTGGACGAGCGCCAACAGCGCGGCCAGCAGGGCGTTCATCGGGGGGTCACCGGTTGGGGCTGGATCCACGCCCTCTGCACCTCTCCCTCGCGGGTGGGATCGGGGTGGAGGCGATCCGAAACGACCACGCCGCGCACGTAGAGCTCGTCGCCCCTGAACTCATAGTAGGCTTCGGGTCCCTCGGATTCCTGGAGCAGGACGCCCGCCTCCCCCCCTTCCCGCCGGGATCCGACGAACCGAATCCGGTAGCTGGCGCCCGGCTCGACCGCCACGCGGATCGACATTCCGCAGTCGTTGGTGATCAGCTTTTCCAAGACGACGCCGGTCGAGGCATAGAAGTCCCCCGCCAGCATGGCTCCGGCGATCGCGTCGGCGCTCAGCTCCCGGGCCCGCACCATGATCCAGCCGCGGCCGGGGCGTGCGGTGCCTTTCCCCCCGTAATGATGGGCGTCGTCGCAAGCGACGCCGTAGAGGACCGGCCCCGGCCTCGACCGCAGCCGCGCGGCCAGCGCCCGATCCCACATCGCCTCGACAGAGGCGTGCGTCCGGTCTCCGAACGTGAGGGCCGCCGGATGACCGCTATAAACCTCCACGAAGCGTTCGTCGCTCGACCCGAGGTCCTCGGCCG
>DATGFI010000207.1:0-2182 GCA_035309205.1 Planctomycetota bacterium
CCGGGTATGCCCTCCGGAACCGCCGCTCCGGCTCGCCGACAATATGTCGTCCCAGTAAGATTAGGGCACTTTTCAGCGCTCGAACACTCAAAATTCGGCTTGCTAAGTATCAAATTCGAACAATACATCCACAATGTACAATCCAACGTTATTCTTGCTTTAGGTTGTATAAGCCCATATCAAGTTCTCTCGCCTCGCCAATTATATATAGGGACATTCGGCTGGCCCGGACCTCTTAGGATGTGTTCTCAATGGCGGACCGGGAAATCGCCCCAACGGCGCCGGTTCAGGGCCCCGACGCGGACGGGCTTCTGAGCCCGGAGGCCCGCGCGCAGCCCTCTCTTTCACTGATCCAGGCCGAAGCGAACGCGACCCCGCCCTCCGCCGTAGAGCCCCCGGCGACGCCGCCCTCCGACGCGCCGATATCGAAGGAGCACAAGGAGGCCCGGGACGCCAAGGAGGCGAAGGAGGTCAAGGAGGCCAAGGAGGCCAAGGAGAAGGACGCCGCGACCGCCGAAGAGCCGGCCCCTTTGCCGATCTCGATCGCCCGGCTCGTCCCGAAGCTCCGAAAGAGCGCGAAGCTGTTCGAGGAGGGAAAGAAGCACATCCCGAACTCGACCAGTTCCCTCATCCGGGTGGCCTCCTACGACCCCTGTCCCCCGTTCATCGCTCGGGGAAAGGGATCCAAGATCTGGGACGAAGACGACAATGAGTATCTCGACTTCAACCTCGCCTATGGCTGCCTCATCAACGGCCACGCTCACCCCCAGATGGTCAAGGCCATCCAGAAGCAGGCGGAGCTCGGATTCCATTTCGCCTCCCCCACCGAACTCGAGATCGAGGTCGCCACCCTCTTCCAGAAACTAGTCCCGAACGCCGAGCGGGTCGCCTTCTGTTCCAACGGGTCTGACGCGACGATGAACGCCATCCGGATCGCCCGGGCCGTGACCGGCAAGGATGGGATCCTCAAGTTCGAGGGTCACTACCACGGCCAGCACGACTACGCGCTCATCAGTGCGGAGGCTCCACCCATCGTGGCCGGTCTCGACGAATACCCACGGCCCTTGCCCAACTCGGCCGGCATCCCTCCGGGGGTCACGGACTACGTGACCGTGGCGCCCTACAACTCGATCCCCGCCTTCGAACGGATGGTGAAGCGGTACCGCGACAAGATCGCTGCCGTCATCCTGGAACCCGTCATGGCCAATGCCGGGATCATCCCGCCGGCCCCGGAGTACCTGAAGCAACTGCGCGAGATCACGACCGCCAATGACATGCTGCTGATCTTTGACGAGGTGTTCACCGGTTTCCGGATCGCGCCGGGGGGGGCGCAGGAGGTCTACAAGGTTCAACCGGACCTCTCGTGCTGGGCGAAGGCGTTGGGCGGGGGGGTGCCCATCTCCGCCGTTTCCGGTAAGGCCGAGTACATGGACCTCATTGCCCCGGGCCGGATCTCCTTTGGTGGGACCTACTTCGCGAACTCCCTGACCCTCGCCGGCGCCTACGCCAATCTGCGCCTCCTCCAGATCGGAGGGGCCGAGACCTACGACCGGTTCACCCGGCTGACCGCCAAGATGGAACGGGGCATCGAAGCGGCCGCCCGCGATGCGAAGCTGCCGGTGCTCGTTCAGTCGGTTCCGGGCATGCTCCAGTTCTTCTTCACCCGGCGAAAGAAGATCACCAACTATCGGGAATCGCTCCAGATCGATTGGAATCTCTATCTTCGGCACCATCAGCTGCTGCTCGACCGGGGGATTTACATCCACCCGGACAACTACGAACGGCTGACCTTCTCGACGGCGCACTCGGACAAGGACGTCGAGCATTTCCTCTCCGTGATCCACGAAACCCTCGCCGAACTGAAGGCGCTCCCGCGAGACTACGCCCTGTGAGCCGGACCGCCCACCTCCCTAGGGGGCGATGACGTGAGCCCTTGGGATGTCGTCGTGGTGGGTGGGGGGCACAACGGGCTCGTCGCAGCCAACTACCTCGGCCGCGCCGGTGCGCGCGTCCTCGTGCTCGAGCAACGCCCGCTCGTGGGCGGTGCGGCGATCACGGAAGAAACCTGGCCCGGGTTCCAGATCAACACTTTCTCCTACGTCGCTGGACTGCTGCGCCCGGAGATCGTCGAGGAGCTCGACCTTCCCCGGTACGGCTATCGGACCATCCTGTACGACCCCCA
>DATGFI010000208.1:0-8061 GCA_035309205.1 Planctomycetota bacterium
AGCCCGGCCCCCTGTACGTCTGTGACGGCGTGGAGCGTCCCGTCGTGATGATGCCCGCAAGCGCCGGCATGACCTGCGTCTTCGTCTTCGACAACGAGACCGAGGCGCAGCGCTTTCGCGAAGCGCGGAACCTGAAGTAAGGCGGTCGGTTCTCCCCGAGCGGGCCGGGCGGCTCGTCCCCCGGCCTCCCGGGGCCAGTCGAGAGGTCCTGGCGCCATCCGGCTCCCTTTCGCCCAGGTTTCCTCCGCTCCCCGGGGCGCTGCCCGGCGCCATCCGCGGGAGCCAGGCCGGAAGCCCGGCACGCCCCCGTCCCCTCGGCCGTAGCTTCCGTCCGGCAATGATTTCCGTGTCCAGGCCCGGGAAGGCATCCCGACCCGCCGCGCAGGCTCGGGCCTGGCTGAGCGCGCGGAGACTCGCGCGAGTCCAAAGAAAAAGCCCCGGCGTCGCCGCCGGGGCTCTTTCGATTCAGGTCGTCCAGGATCAGGGGTCGTCCGAGGTGTACGTCTCGCGCTCGATCCGGCGGAACTTGGAAAGGTCCAGCCGCTGGGGGTTCGTCAGCGTGGCGTTGCCCAGCGCTTCGGCGCAGGTGAATTCGATGTCGTAGTCGCCGTCCTTCGTATTCTTCTTCAACACCTCGAAGACTTCCGAGGCCGGCGTGATGCCGGTGCTCTTGAAGATCTGGGAGAGGGCCTTGGAGCACTGCCACCGGACGCCCTTCTGACGGGCCGCCCGTTCTGCGTCGGCGTCCTTGTCGGAAACCACCTTGGCCAGCACGTCGACGGCGCGCTGGTCGCCGAAGCGCCCCAGGGCCCTGGCCGCGGGAATGCGGATGAAATCCTCGCGCAGGATTTCGGGGCTCACCGTCTTGATGAGCGCCTCGACCGCATCGCGGTACGGGTACAGCGTATTGGTCGGGTCGATGGACGCAAGCGTCTCCGCCGCATCCTTGGCGATGTCGTTGGCGCGGTCCTTGGCGTCCTTCTTGGCCTTGTCGCTGTCGAAGATCTTGTCGAACATCGCCTGCAGGTCGAGCTTGTGCACGTCCTTGCCGACGACGCCCTGGGCCGTTCCCTTCTCGAGGAATTCCTTGTTCGCGGCTTCGACCTCGCCGGCGTTGTCGCCGAGCACGATGCGGGCGATACTCTTGGTGCGGACGTCGTCGCGGAGCGTATCAAACACGGTCTCGACGATTTCCTTCTTGGTGTCGGACTCCTTGAAATAGACCTGGCCGCAGATCTTCTTCTGGATGATGACGACATCCTGGGTGGGGAACTGCTTGGCCTTGATGATGCCTTCCGAGCCGGACGTCACCATCACCGGGAAGACATTGATGCTCGTGAGCAGCTTGCGGAAGCCGTTCACGAAATTCCGGTCGTTGTCGTCCTGGACCTCGTAGATGACCAGGGCGACGCGGACGCCCTGCTCGCCGAGGGCGTCGATGAGGTTGGGCACCACCAGTTCCATCCCGAGCTTCCGGCGCTGGGGATTGATGGCGACCATCGCGTTGGCGGCGGCATAGCGGACGCGCTTATCCTCGTTGGTGAGGGCCTCGATGAGCGGATACCCCATCGTGCCGCTGACGCTGGAAGCCGAGCCGGTGCCGGCGGCGGGCTGCGCCTCCTCCTTGCCCTGGGCCTCCGGTGGCAGGGGAGGCGAGGGCAGATCCTCGGGGCGGCCCATCTCGCGGATCGTGTCCAGGCAGGACTTGGCGACGAGATAGTTGCCGTCGGCCAGAGAGCGGGCCAGCGCCTCGTAGATGTAGCGCTTGCCGGGCAGCTCGCCCATGACGTTCGCGCGGATGATCTTGGCCTGCTTGGCGAAGTACTCGTTGAGGAGCTTCTCGACGTCGGCCACGGTGGCCGCGGCGTCAATTTTGCCGGACAGGTCCTTGACCGACGCGTCGCTCAGGCCTTCGATGTCCCGGATCAGGCGGGAGAGGCCCGGCTTGTCGATCTCGTCGTAGCGGAGGGCCTGCAGGGCGGCCTCCACGGCGGCCTTGGACTCCAGCGCCTCGGCGAAGTGCACGCAAGCCAGCAGGCTCCACGCGGAGAGGCTGGTCGCCTTGTCCGTGTAGTTCGGGTCCAGAGCCAGGAGGTCGAACAGCGCCTCTTCGGCAAGCTGCTCGTTATAGGACATCCGGGCGACCTTCCGCTCGGTCAGGATGTCCTTCTCGACGTCCCACTTCCAGATCAGGTAGTGGCGCTGGAAGCTGTGAATCACGCTCGAGTGACTGTAGTAGTACTTCGTCGCCAGCTCGTAATAGTAATCCGTCGCCTTCTTCCACTGGGCGGGGTCCTTGCCGCGGATGATCTTGAGGAGCGCCTCGTTGGCGAACTTCTTCACTTCGGCGGGCTCGTTGGCGTCCTCGGAGACGCGCTTCAGGGCGGGGATGGCGCGCTCATCCTTGATGTTGCCCAGCACGATCGCGGCGTTCTGGCGGACGAAGGGGTTCTTGGAGTCCAGCGCCTCGACCACCGCGAGGGAGCAGTCGATGCCCATCTCCGTGAAGAGGAGCATGACCCGAGAGCGGTAGCGGTCCTGCTGCTGGTCGGCCATGGCGGGCATCAGGAAGCGCACCGCCCAAGGCCCGAAGTTCTTCAGGTGCCAGAAGGCGTTGCGCCAGACGGCATGATCCTCGGCCTTGAGGTCCTCGATGTACTTGAGGACCACGGCCTTGCCCTCGCGGAGGGGCTCGCCGGGCTTGGCCAGCTCCATCAGGCGCCGGGCGACGTCCTGGATCTTGCGGTCGGGATCATTCATCATGCGGCCGATCATGTCTTCACCGGCGCGCTTGATGAAGGCATAGACCTGGTCGCTGGAAGGCTTGAGCTGGAAGGCTTCCTCGAACTTGCTCGAGGCCTCTGCCCACTTGCCCTTCTTGTAGAGATCGGTCCCTTCGCCGAGCAGCTGCCGGACCTTGTCGCCGAAGGACTCGTCCTGCGCGAGCAGCGGCATCACGAAGGCGGCCAGCAGGGACACCAGGACCAGGCGCTTCAACATGTCAGTTCTCCCGAGGAATGGAACCTTCTGATTCTCGCCGTCCGAAAAACTAAGTCAACGAAAATGACACGATCCTCTCGTTCCGGAGCAGGTCCTCCAGGGATTCCCGCGCCGTCACCACTTCCGCCTTCTTTCCGGCAACCATTACTTCGCAGGGCCGCGGGTGCGAATTGTAGTTCGACGCCATCGCGTACCCATACGCCCCGGCCGAGAAGACGCAGACCAGATCTCCCCGCTTCAGCGGCGGCATCCTGCGCTCCTTGGCGAAGAAGTCGCCGCTCTCGCAGATCGGCCCCACGATGTCCGTCACGGCCGACGGGCCGGACCAGGTTTCCTCGTCCGGGACTTCCCCCGTGTGCCCCGGATCCGTCTTCACGGGCCAAATCCGGTGGTACGCGCTGTATAAAGTAGGACGGATCAGATCGTTCATTCCCGCGTCGCAAATGACAAATTTCTTGTCCCCGGACTCCTTGACGTAGAGGACCCGGGTGACCAGGATCCCGGCGTTTCCGACGATGAAGCGGCCGGGCTCCAGCAGGATCCGGACTTTCATGCGCTGGAGGACGGGGAGAATCGACGCGGCGATCTCCTTCGCGGGCCGGGCGAGCTTGTCCTTGTACCAGATGCCGAAGCCGCCTCCGATGTCCAGCATCTCGATCTTCGCGCCGATCCGTTCGCATTCCGGCAGGAAGGCCGCCATCCGTTGCATGGTTTCGACGTAGGGTTCGACCTTGGTGATCTGGCTGCCGATGTGGACGTGAATGCCGGTGAGCGCCACGTTCTTCAGCGTCTGGGCCCATTCGATGATCCTTCGGGCCCGGGTCAGGTCCACGCCGAACTTCGTTTCCTTCTTGCCCGTGCTGATGTACGTGTGGGTCTGCGGGTCGACGTCCGGATTCACCCTTAGAGCGATGGGCGCCTTCTTGCCCAGCTTGCCGGCGATTCGATCGATGTTGGACAGCTCCTCCTCGCTCTCCACATTGAAAAGGAGGATTCCTGCTTCCAAGGCGTAGGTGATCTCCTCGTCGTTCTTGCCGACACCCGCGAATACGCACTTTTTCGGGTCGGCGCCCACCTTCAGAGCCCGGTAGAGCTCGCCGCCGGACACCACGTCGAAGCCGCTGCCCTCGTCCCTCATCAGCTTGAGGATGGAGAGGTTGGAATTCGCCTTGACGGAATAGCAGATGACCGGGTCCTGGTTCAGGCCGCCGGCTCCTGAGAAGGCGTCCCGGAGCTTTCGATAGTGCTCCAGGATCGTGCGGCCCGAATAGACATACAGAGGGGTGCCGTGTCGGTCGGCGAGTTCCTGGACGGAAACGTCCTCGACCTTCAGCTCGCCGCGGGAGTAGGAAAAGTAGTCCATAGGGAGTTCAGGAGTGGTCCTTCCTCGACAAAGTACGACCTCTGACCGTTCTTCCCCCCGCTCCCCGAATCCCCCGGAGGAGGGAATTATAGGAAGGGCGGGGGACGGAGGCAAATGATTGCCGTCGCCGCCCGGGGAGGAGTACCATCGAGGCCGGGATCGGAGGCTTGCCGATCGGGGGCTCCCTCCCGGGCCCGCCTGCGGTTCGCCGCAAGGCATGGCTGTCGATCTCTCTAACCAGCTGAAGGGATAATCCATGGCGGATCAGGAACGGAAACCCAACCTCAAAGTCGGCGTCGAGTGGATCCCGGTGGAAATCACCTCCGAGCCCTACGTGGTGATGACCGTCCGAGGCTTCGCCCCCGTCGTGGACGTCAAAAGTCCCCAGGGGGAATTCATCCTCTACATCTCGTCGAAGTCCATCTCGGACGGCCTCGAATCGATGCTCCGGGCGACTAGCGGCGCCTTCAAGGGGCTGAAATTCAAGGTGAAGAAAGAGAGTGAGGACAAGATGGCGCGTTATATAGTGGAAAAACAGTAAGCAGGCGCTGGAGCAGGGATCCCGCGGACCCCAGGGCGGGAGGCGAGTCTCGATGAAACACATTCTTGTCGCAGTCGTACTGTTGCTCCAGTCCGGGCCGGAGAAGCCCGAGCTGTGGCTGTATTACCCCACCAATTTTCTGGTCGACAAGAACGTCGACGTCGCGCGGGAAATCTGGACCCGGGCCTCGAAAGCGGGATATGCCAAGATCCTGCTCGCCGACTCGAAGATGGGGAAGCTCGGCGACATGGACAAGCGCTATTTCGTCAATCTTGAAAGGGCGAAGAAGCTGGCCGCCGAGCTCAATCTCGAGCTGGTTCCCTGCCTCTTCCACATCGGCTACTCCAATACGATGCTCTGGCACGACCCGAACCTCGTCGAAGGGATTCCCGTCAAGGATTCCCTCTTCGTCGTGAAGAATGGGGAAGCCTCAGTGGTCGCTGATCCGCCGGTCGTCTTCCCGGCCAGGTTCGGGTACAAGGACGACACGGTCGCCGTCGAAGACGGGGTGGCGACCGTGAAGGACAACGCAAAGGTCGCGCGCTTCTCGTACCAGTTCCAGCTGCCGAAGTTCCGCTGCTACCACGTCTCGGTGAAGATCAAGACCGAGGGCTATTCTGCGAATCCCGAGATCAAGGCCCTGGCGGACGGGCGCACGCTGCAGGAGCAGCATCTGGGCGTGAAGCCCACGCAGGACTGGACCGAGCACCATGTCGTCTTCAACACCCAGGATCACGAGAAGATCGGCGTCTACTTCGGCGTCTGGGGCTCGGCCAGAGGGTCGCTCCAGTGGAAGGACTGGAAGATTGAGGAGGCCGGCCTCGTCAACGTGCTGCGGCGCCCCGGAGCCCCCTTCGTCGTGCAGGGCTACGAGGAAGGGAAGGACTATCTGCCCGTCGCCGACCCGCTGCTGGGATCGTACCCCTGGAAGGGGGAGTACCAGGCCTGGCACGAGCCGGTGAAAATCCGGACGAAGCTCCCCGACGGCACCAAGCTGCGCGTGTCCTGGTACCACCCGGGGATCATCTACGACGGTCAGGTCTCGGCCTGCATTTCGGAACCCAAGACCCAGGAACTGCTCCGGGACGAGGCCAAGCGCGTCAGGGAAGCGATGGGCGCGAAGGGCTACATGATGTCGCACGATGAGTTCCGCTCGATCAACACGGACGAGTCGTGCCTGAAGAGGAATCTCGACGCCGGAGCGCTGCTGGCCGACAACGCGCGCTTCTGCGTCAAGCTCCTGGAAGGTTCTACCGTCTACGTCTGGAACGACATGTTCGACCCCTTCCACAACGCGCACGACAACTACTATCTCGTGAGAGGGAGCTTTGCGGGCTCCTGGGAGGGCCTGCCGAAGGAGGTCGTCATCATGAACTGGAACTTCGGGAAGCGCGACGACTCCCTCAAGTTCTTTGCCGACCGCGGACATCGCCAGGTTCTGGCGGGCTACTACGACGCCCCGCCGGTCCAGGTGAAGGAATGGGTGGCGTCGGGCGCGAAGGTGAAGGGCGTGATCGGCATTATGTACACGACCTGGCAGAACAACTACTCCCATCTCGAGGAGTTTGCCAGGTTCGCGAGGGAATAGCGACGGAGCTACCGGAAAAGCCCCTTCCTTTCCGGCGGAGCGTTCTGGCCCTTGGGCTCCTGTCCACGTTCCTCCGCGGCTCGTCCGTCGTGGGGTTCGTGACCGTGCTGTTCGCCCTTTCGGCCCTCTGCGGAGTTGCGTTCCTGCTGGGCCGGGCGCCCGCCCGCCGATCCCGGGAAGGCCGGGACTCCTTCTCGCCGGTTCCTAGACTACGACGACCGCCCGATCATGCGCTTTGCCGGTGCGGAGGTGGCTGAAGGGCTGGTTCTCTTCTTTCAACGCGAAGGCGCGGCGAATCAGTCGCCGCAGAGCTTGAGGGTGAGGAGCGCCATCGCGGTCCCATAGACCCGGCCCAGTTCGTGAGAGTCGACCCAGCAACCGTCGATCTCCGAAGTCTCCAGCACGATCTGGCGCTGCGCCGCGAGCGAGGCCGGGGCGTTCGCGGCCTTCGCCGCGACCGCGCGGCCGTACTGGTCGTACCAGAAGAAGAATCCCCCGTTGTGGTACGCATCGGCGTGGTCGTCGTACTTGCGGATTCGCTCCAGGAGCGCGTGATGTTTGAAGGACAGGTCCAGCGAGGCCAGGATCGTCTCGGGCTTCGACTGGCCCCAGATGGACAGTGCATATTCGAGATACGGCATGCGCCCTGCGCCGCCTTCGGGCTTGTCGCCGCGTCCGGGATACTCGTACGAAAAGATGCCCCGCGCGTCCCGCGTGGATTTCAGGGCGGCCGCCGCGCGCTTGGTCATCGCGGCCGGCACCTCGACCCCCGCCGCCCGCGCCTCTCCCAGGACGTGGAGGATCGTCGCGGTGACGAACGGATTGTCGTATTCGTGCTGCCAGATGCCGGTGGGCTTCTGCAGGTCGGCGAGTTTCCGGATGAGGCGGGCCATCATCGGCTTGTCGCCGGTCCTTGCGAAGTACAGCAGGCGATAGGCATGGGCCCAGGTAATCTCCTGGTTGTCGTCGCCGGCGATGTGCGATTCCTCCTTCATGTAAGCCTCGGCGCGGGTGATGGCCGTGTTGATCTGCTCGGGCTCCCCCCAGGCGCGGAGGGCCAGCGCGGCTAGAGCCGTGTCGGCCATGTACACGTTGGGCAGGGATCCATCGCCGCCGAAGTTGTACTGCGAATCGTCCCAGTAGCCGTTGTTGAGCTGGTGCTGGAGCAGGAAGCGGACGGCGCGTGCAATGTCGGGCTTCGTCCGGGGAAGCGTGGACGTCGCGGGCAGCTCGTCTTGGAGCGCCTCGGGCGGCAGGGAGTCGTAAACCTCGAATCCTCGCACGAAGGGGCCGTCGCGCGCCAATTCGGCCGCGGCCTTCCAGGCCCAGCGTCCCGTCTTGATCTTTTTCCACTCGGCCAGTGCGTCGGCGGTCTGCCCGCGCAGCCAATAGGCCACTCCCTGATACCAGCGCGCCTCTTCGCCGGGGACGATCTGGAAGAGCGAGGGATCAGGTCTGCCCTCCCGGAGCGCGACCCAGGCGGCATGCCCCTGGGGCTCCTGGGCCGGCGGTACCGGCCGGCCGGCCTTCCGGAGCACCCCGCGCAAAAGGTGCACGAGCCACTCCTCC
>DATGFI010000209.1:0-6538 GCA_035309205.1 Planctomycetota bacterium
AGGTTCGAGGCCATCAGGTTCACGTTGTCGGTCAGGCCCTTCCACACGCCGGCCACGCCCTTCACGTCGGCCTGGCCGCCCAGCTTGCCTTCCGTGCCGACCTCGCGAGCCACGCGCGTCACTTCCGATGAGAAGGCATTCAGCTGGTCCACCATGGTGTTCACGGTACGGGCGATCGAGAGAAACGCTCCCTTCACGGGACGTCCCTCGATCTCCATCGGCATGGTCTGCGAGAGATTGCCCTCGGCGACCGCGCCGATGACACGGGCCATTTCGTTCGTCGGCTGGCCCAGGTCGTCGATCAGGCCGTTGATGGCGTCGATCGACGAGGCCCAGGAGCCCCGAGCGTCTACGAGCATGGCCCGCTCGCCCAGCTTGCCTTCCTTGCCCACCACGTGCCCGATGCGCTGAAGCTCCGTCGCCATCGCCTCGTTCATGGCAATGATTTCATTGAGCGCCAGGGCGATCTCGCTTTCGACTCCGGACTCCCCAAGGGGAATGCGTTTGGTGAAGTCCCCGTCCTTCACAGCCCGGAGGAGTTTCAGAAGTTCGCGGGCATCCAGGTGCTCAGAGATCGCGGCTCGCATGGTGACCCCCAGTGGTGAATCAAACGAAGTCCAAGCCCCCCCTTTAAAGAGGGAATCTCCGAGGAAAACGATCCGGCGGAACGGATTTTGTTACGGGCTGTGATCAAGAAAAAACAGCGTCGCTGGCGGCCCTACTCTTTGAGAGCCGTCTCCAGCGAGACGCCTAACTTCTTCTGCAGCATAAGCTTAGCGCGGTGCGCCAGTGCGCGCGCTGCGCCCGCCCGGATGTTGAGGATCCGGGCGACATCGTCGTAGGGCAAATCGTCAATGTAGTGCAGGACAAAGACCTCCCGCTGGGCCTCTGTCAGGTACCCCAGCGCGACTGTCAGCATTCGGTTACCTTCCCGGCGGATAGCGCTGGTGAGGGCACCCCGAGCCCGAGGCTGATGGAGACGGACCCCTTGGTCGAGCTTCTCCGTGCCCGCCAGTTGGGCCTCCTTTTTCCTGTCTCGGAGGATATGCCGGCAGAGGTTCAAGGCGATGGCTGAGAACCAGGTGCGGGGCTCAGCTTCGCCCCGATAACTCCGAATGTGCGAGAGTCCCTGCGTAAAGGTCTCCTGAACCACGTCTTCGGCCATCGACGTGGAATGAAGGATCATGTAGGCCATGCGCCAGATCCGGTCCGCGTGCCTGCGGAAAAGAATCGCATAAGGCGTCATCTCACCGGAGGAAGCCTGGTGCATGAGCGCCACATCGCTGTCGCCCTCGCCGGCGGCGGGAACAGGAGGGGTCAGATCGGCCGGCGGAGCCGGCTTGATCTCGGCCGGAAGCGGATGCACCCGCGTGTCGGGCATGTCGACGGATCCCTCTAGGGTATCGATCCCAGGAGCCGCATTTCGTTACGGTAGAATCGTATCATGCCCGCCCGGGGCGAGGCTCCCCAAAAGAGACTTCGCTCCCCTCATCACGGGCCCTCCATTTCCACACCGGGTTTCCCCGGTTCATTCACAAATCCGGCTGGGACGGGGCCGGACGGGTGGGAAGAGGTTTAGGGTCCGCGGGAGCGGGCTCTTCCGGGCTGGGATTCATCGGAGGGACGTCGCCGGGACCCGGATTTGAAGGAACGGGCTTCCGCTGGGGATCCGATTCGCGGGGGGAATTCATCGTTTCCTCCTTGGGAGTGCTGCTCCCACCGGTAGTCGACCCTTCCTCCTCGCCGAAGTTACGAACACAGGGACTACGTAACGCAACATGGCTTGGGCGGCTCGGATCTCTGGAAGGTCCGCGGGAACCGGATTACGCGCCTGCGCATCTGGTGCTGGGTTTCGGAGAGGGAACATGCCATCACATCTCGGCGAACTGTATCGCTGTACGGACGATCTCTGCGGCTTCGAAATCTTGGTGGTCCACGAATCCTCCAAGCCCCCAAAATTGACCCCCTGCCCCCTGTGCTGTTGCGGGCAGCCGATGCGGAGGCAACCCTGAGGGCGGACATGCTCCCGGAAGAGCACCGGACTGCGGGACTCCTAGCCGGTACGTTCGGGCGCCGCCCTTTTCCAGGGGCCGCCCAGGGTGAACAGGCCGACCATTCTCGACTCCCGGTTCAGGACCGGGATGGCATGGACATTCCGGCGGCGCATCGGGGAGACCAAATCCTTGACCTCCTGCTCCTCGAATCCGCTCAGCACGTTGGAACTCATAAACCGGCGGACGGGTGTCTGCGCGGGATCACAGCCGGAATCCAGGATCCGGCGCCGCAGATCGTATTCCTCCAGAACCCCGACCACGCGGTCATTCCTGCAGACCAGGAGCTGGCTGAGGTTCTGCGACTCCAGCTTCTTCAGAGCTTCGGTCATCGCCGTGTCAGGGTCGAGCGTCTCGAAATGACGGCTCATCACTTCTTTCAGCAGCGTCATCGTCGGCATCTCCGGGTATGCTCTCCCACGGTTGATCCCTCCCTTCCCAGAGACGTTATGGATCCGGGCCGTCCCGCGTCGTCCCGAGAACGGTCTTGACTCGGCCTGAGGGCCGCTTAAGATGGAACCTGCGAGATGTGGGGAACTCCTCATGCAATCAGGACCGCAGACGCCCCTACGGCCGTCTTCGAGATTCGAGATCGAAGGCGCCTTGCCGGGCTCCTCCCTTCTCAAGGGGATTCACCCCTCCTCGCAGCGCAAGGCCATCTTGAGGCCGATCGCCGACGTCGGTGCCCCGGGTACCGAGGCGCTCCGGGGCGAGCTGGAGCTCCTCGCCCAGGTTCGGGATCGCAACGTCGTTGACGTTCTCGGAACGCATGTTCAAGAGGGCAAGCTCTGGTGCGCGACCGAGGAGATCGCCGGCGAGGACCTTGCCACCCAGCTCCGAAAAGGACATCGCTTCACGACCGAAGAGATCCTCCACATCGGAGAATGCATGACCCGGGGGCTGGCGGCCGCTTCCTATCACGGCTTCGTCCACCAGGACCTTCGACCCGGCCACGTGTTCATCCTCGATGACGGAGAGGTCAAGGTCGCGGACTTCGGCCCTTTGTCCAGACGCCGCTCGCTGGAGGGCGGCGCGACCCCCCTTCCCTCCGTGGTCTCCTATCTTTCTCCGGAGGAGGGCGCCGGCCAGCCCATCGACATCCGCTCCAACATCTATTCGATCGGAGCGATCCTCTACGAGCTTGCGACCCAGCGGACCCCGTTCGAAGGCTACGATTCCTCCACGTCGCTCCTCTATCAGCTTCTCCACGTCGATCCCGTCGGCCCGCGGACGTTGGGCTCGTCGATTCCCAAGGAGTTGGAGCGCACCATCCTTCGCTGCCTATCCAAGTCGCCCGTCGACCGCTTTGCCCAGCCCTCGGAGCTCCTGGAAGCTCTGCGCCAATCTCGCGACTCCATCAGTTCCGGAAAAATCAGCAAGGTCGCGAAGGAGGAGGACGACACCGGCGACTTCGACATCTTCGAGGATCAGCCGCTGGGTGAAGGAGGGATGGGAACCCTTTTGAGGGGACGACAGCGCTCCCTCGATCGGGCGGTCGCCATCAAGGTGATCCGAGAGGCGTTCCATTCCCATCCGGAATTCCTCCAGCGCTTCCGACGCGAAGGCGAACTGTTGGCGCAGATCGAGAATCCCAATGTGATCCAGATCATCGGGACCGGCATCTGGCATGGCCGGCTCTTCTATGCGATGGAGCTGGTCAAGGGCGAGGATCTGGCCGCCCGGCAGCTGAGGGGCCACCGGTCGACCCCCGAGGAGATCCTCCACATCGCCGAGGGAGTAGCCTGCGCCCTGCGCGCGGCCTGGCGCTATAAGATCGTTCATCGCGACATCAAGCCGTCGAACATCATGCTGACTCAGGACGGGACGGTGAAGGTCGCGGACTTCGGGCTCGCGAAGAGTCTGAGGCTTCCCGGGGCCGAATCCCGCGTCATGGCCGGCACTCCGGAGTACCTCTCCCCGGAGCAGGGTCTGGGACAAAAGGCGGACATTCGGGCGGACATCTATTCGCTCGGCGTCGTCCTTTACGAGCTCGCGGCCGGTCGCCACCCCTTCAAGGAGACGCAGTCGTCCGTCGCCATGATCTACCAGCATGTCCACACCGAGCCGCCTCCGTTGGAACTGCTGGATCCCCGATGCCCCCCCGCGCTGCGCAGCCTGATCCATCGCTGCCTCCAAAAGGACCCCGACGCCCGATTTGCGGACCCGGACGCTCTTCTGAAGGCGATCGCTTCGGCGCGGAAGAATCTCGAACTCCCGGGCAGCCCCAAGCGGATCCCGACAGTGGACCCCCGGCGGAGCTCCGCGCGCTGGCTCCTGCCGCTGGGGGGACTGGCAGTGGTGATCGGAAGCATCCTGGCCTGGAGGCTCGTCCCGCCCGGTGGCTCGGAAGCGGGCGCCGACTTCGAACGGGCGTACCAGCTCGCTTTGGGAGTCGGGGATCCGGCCCTTGCGATGAGAATTGCCGAAAAACGCAAGGGCCTCGACTCGAAGGAATACCGGGAAGCGGAGCGCCGCGAACGCGAGCTCCGAAGTCTCCCGCTGGAGGAGCGCGCGCACGATCGGATGGCCGCCCACGACTGGGCGGGCGCAGCGGCCGCCTACCGGAGCCTGGAGTCGCTCGTGGAGCGCGATCGCGCCGGCGAAATCGCCGCGGCGCTCAAGTTCTGCCGCCAGCTGGCGGACGCCGAGGGCCTCGAATCCAAGGGCGACTGGGCCGGCGCGCTGCGGATCTATTCGCGGCTCCAATCTGATGGAGCTCCTCTCCGTGCCTACCTCCAGGAGGGTATCCTCCGGGCGACCGCCCGGCTGAACGCCGCCCCGCCCCGCTGACCCGCGCCCCCGTAACGCTTCGCGTCACCGCGGCTCATCCAGATGAAGTTTCGGAGGTGAATATGCTGAGCTGGGCGTTGACGTTTTTCCTGATCGCCATCGTCGCCGCCATCTTCGGGTTCGGCGGCATCGCCTCGGGAGCGGCTGGAATTGCCCAGGTTCTTTTCTTCGTCTTCCTGGTGGCGTTCGTGGTTTCCCTCGTCCTCGACTTCGGTCGGGGCCGGGCCCCGAAGGCTCCTCTCTGACCGGAACGTCTGCTCCGGTCGGACCTTTAGAAAAACCTCCTGGACTTCTTCGGGAGGTTTTTCCTCATCCTCCGCGTCGCGGAGACCTGCCTCTACGGACCGACCATCGTGGGCGAAGGCCGCGGGGATTCGGGAATGACTTCCAGGTCCTGCGTCGGCGGACTGGCTAGGACTTTTCCAAGGGGGCTGAAGCGGCCGCCGTGACAGGGGCAGTCCCAGGTCTTCTCCAAATCGTTCCAGGCGACAATTCCCCCCGCATGGGGGCAAACCGGGGAGAGGACGTGCAGTCGGCTGGTCTCGTCCAGGTAAACTGCGACACTTCTCCCGTCGACGTGCATGATGCGCCCCTGGCAGGGCTTGAGGGGATCCCTTCCTTCCGCCGCAGGGGATTTGAGCCGGTCGGCGACCAGGTGCCAGGCAACCTGGAAATTCTCTCGAAGAAATTCCTTCGCCGCCGACAGGGGCTTGATCCTCGAGGGCGCGTAGAGATGGGCCGATGGAACGTCCCGGCCAAGCGCCATTTCGGCTAGGGCGCTGCCGGCCAGCGTTCCGAAGGTCAACCCTGTTCCGGAATAGCCGCCGGCGACCAGCAGGTGTTCATGCCCCGGCTTGCGACCGATGTACGGAAGACCGTCGGCGGACTCGAAGACTTGCTGGGACCAGGACCATTCGGTGGTTTCCACCGTGAATCTGCGGGCGGCATAGTCCAGGAGAGCCTCCAGGTGGCCCACGGGATCGTGTTCCTGCCCCGATTTGTGATCGGCCCCCCCGACCAGCAGGCAGTCGCCCGATCCGAGCCCCGCCCGGCGAAGATAGTGGTACGGCTCCCTGGTATCCCAATACAGGCCGGAAGGAACCTTCTCCTTGATCCTGAGCGCCAGGACATACGTCAGGTAGGGCACGACCCGGCTTTGAATCCCGAGGGACCGGTTGAGCGGCGTGTGCGTGGCTTCGACGACGGTGCGGGCGGTGACCGTATGCGAACCGGCGACGACGCGACAAGGATCGCCCTCCTCGATTTCTTCGACCTTCGTGTGCTCGAAAAGATAGCAACCATCGCCCGCCACTTGCTCCACCAATCCTTCCAGGTAGAGGAGGGGGTGGAATTGAGCCTGATTTTCGATCCGGAGAGCTCCCTTGACGGGAAAGGGCAACGGGACCCGGTCCGTCCAGGATGCCCGGAGATCCAGTCGGCGGGCCAGGGCCGCCTCGTCGTGGAGCTCGTTTGCGCCCTGCTCCGTCTCCGAATATCGGAACCCCGGCACACGCTCGAATTGCGCGTCGATTCCGGCCGCGCAGATCGATTGGATCAGATCGATCGCTTCCTGTCCGGAACGGACGACCTGCCGAGCGCCCGCTTCGCCGAAGTCCGACTCGATCTGGGCCAGGGGCCGGTCCGGCAGCGCCGTCAGGTGTCCGCTGGTCCTACCCGTGGCGCCGTTTCCGACTTCC
>DATGFI010000210.1:0-2119 GCA_035309205.1 Planctomycetota bacterium
GCAAGACTCGCTTCCGGCCTGCCCGCTACAGCTTTGACCGGGTCGGATTTCCACCGACTGGACTCGATTTGGAAGGTTTCACTGACTCATGTCAGTTCCTCCTTTCCCAGACTTATCCTGGCGCGATCCGGGTGAAGAGCCGCCAGCCCTCGAGTGTAAGTTGGTGGGCCGTAAGGGACTCGAACCCCTGACCCTCTGCGTGTAAAGCAGATGCTCTAGCCAACTGAGCTAACGGCCCTCGGGTCGGCAGCATTCTAAACGCCAACCTTCCCCGTTGGGAGAGGAAATCGACCCGACCCCATTGAAGCTTGGGATTGAGCGGTCCGTCCGGTACGACGGAATGGCCGCCGGGGCCGCTGCCGTGGCGGACGCCTACTCGCGGGGGTGCGAACCGCGGCTTCCGCCTGGATACGCCGTGCCGCTCCACGCCAGATACACAACCTGCTCGCGGTTGCGCACCTCCGTGTCGCCGGTCCGTTTCACCTCGCCATGGAAATGGCGGGGGTCGAACCAGAAGGCTTGATTGAGCTCTTCGACCACGAGCGCGGCGCTCGTATAGTCGAGGGGCTCCGTCAGCGCCATCCAGTGCGGATACAGTTCGATCGCCGGCTCACCGCGCCGGATTTCGAATCGCTGCACCGTCGCCTTGCAGAGGATGTCGCGGACACGCAGGGTGGTCTTGCCGACGAACGCGGCAAGATGGCGGGTTTCAAGGTCCATGGGTCTCCCCTCCCTTGAACACTGGATCTAGTGAACACCCGCGGAGGGAGCGGGGTCAAGAACATTCGTATCAAAAAAAACAGCCCGGACCCCGATGGCTCAGGGTTCCGGGCTATTTTGAATGATCCGGATTACGCCGGGACCTTTTTCACCTGGGGCGTGGGTCCGGACTTGGCGGGCGGAGGCAGCATCCCGATCTCCGCCAGCAGCTCCGAGGCCCGCGGGCCCGCCACGATCATGCCGACCAGGTGCTGAGTTTCGCCCACGGAAAGCAGTGGTGCCGTGATGTTTCCGAAGATCTTGCTTCCCTTGTCCAGAGTCACCGATCCGCGGGATGTCACCGGTCCTTTGATTTCCCCGCCTTTGACGATCACGTTCTCCGCGCGGACTTCCGCGATCAGCGTGCCCTTCTTGCCGACCGTCACGATCCCCGCCGTCCACATCTCGATCTTGGCGCAATACTCGTTGATCTCGACGTCGGTGGTCATGATATTCCGGTGGCACGAGGGGCACGAGGTGGACTTCGTGACCCGGGAGACCTCCTGCCGCGCGTCGCAACGCGGGCAGAAAATCAGCCGTCGCGCCGAATCCTTGGACATCGCGCCTCGCCGCTATTTCTTTATGGGGGTCGCCGCGACCGGCGTCACGAACTCGCTCTTCTCGATCACCTTGAGCGAGTCGGGGGACACGTGGCAGTTGCCCACGAACGTCGCGCCTTCCATGATGACGAGCTTGGTCGAGCGGACGTCGCCCAGAACATGTGCGGTCGAAGCCAGCTCGATGCGCTCCGCCGCCGTGATGTTGCCCTTGAAGGTGCCTTCGATCTTCGCCTGGCCGACCGTGACCTCGGCGACGACCGAGGCTCCCTGGCCGAAGGACACGCGTCCCTTGGAGACGATCTTCCCTTCGATCTTGCCCTCGATGCGCATGGAGCCGTCGAAGGACATCTCGCCCTTGATCGAGACGTCGGAACCGATCAGAGTTTCGTTGCGGGGTGCGTCTGCCATAACCCTCTCTCCTCTCCTATAAACCGAAGTGACCCGCGATTTTTATACTCCATAGTTTACAATTTGTCAAGCACAAATCAGACGGCGGACCTTGCCCGGGGATCCGCCGCGTCGTACAATCCTCCCCCACATGGCCTCCCGAAAGAAGATCGTCAAGTCCTCGAAGGCCTGCATTCTTTGCGGCGCCCCCCTGGGCGGGGCCTCCGGAGATGTGTGCCGCACCTGCCTGGGCACCACCGCTGCCTCGACAGGCGCCAAGCGAGTCGCCGAGGCGGTGAAGAACCGCGTTCATGGCGAAGAGAACGGCGGCTTCATCTGCCCCTACTGCCGCTGCGAGCTGAGCTGGGAGAACATCAAGACGTCCGAAATCGAAGTCACGATTTATGTCCGCG
>DATGFI010000211.1:0-5749 GCA_035309205.1 Planctomycetota bacterium
TGGGTACATAAGGCCGCCCTTTGAGTACGAGCCCAACACCTGGGGACCGCACGAGGTAGACCGGACTCTGGCGCCCGATAGAGGCTGGCACAACCCCAAGCCCGAGGAGGCATCCGCATGATGCAAGGGGCTGAAGGTCTACCAATACACCTCATCCTTCGGAAGCATCAGGGCTTCGAGGTCTCATGACCGGAATGTTCATGAGCCGTCGGACGACCCGTGAGTGCAGTTGGCAAGCAGCCCAAGATGAACGGGTACCAATCCGGGATCGACAAGAGCGGAAGGTGGAGGGATGGTCTTGCAAGAAGAGCGGCACCCACGTCAGCAATCACAGGATCAATTGTTTCGTCTGAGAGAGTCATTCAAAGCCCAACGGTTTCAGCTCAATGACCTGGATTCAAGAGTTCCGCGACCCGGGTTGCCTCTTTTACCGCTGCGACGACCCGCTCCACTTCCGGATGATCGCCACTGACCTTGCTCGCGAAGCGGAAGACAAGGGCTCCGTCGACCGCGACCACCAGGACGCCTCCTTGCTGAAGGGCATCCCCCTGCATGCCTTTGTATTTGTGGCCGCCGAAGAATGCTCGGAGATAGTTCCACACTGCACGCGGATGGATGAGCGCGGTGACGCCACGTCGGAAGCCCGCCAAGTCGTACGCCCGGCGTTCGGAGTCGATGTATAGCTCAACGTCGAGAATCCCCAAGTCCTTCTGGAAGGCCTTGGCATAATTCGGCCCTCCCGTGCCGACCACGACGAGGTCGCCGCCTGCTGCGCGGATTTCTTGGAGGTGGGGCCTTAACTCGGCCACCTGTTCCCGGCAGAGCAAACACCCGAAGTGTCGGACGAAGACCAAGGCGCAGGCGCGCTCTGCCCACGCCTCCCGGAGACGGTGGGGCCGGCCCTCCACGTCCAAAACCTCAACATGTCCGAACTCGGTGCTTACCCGATCCATTTGCCACTCTCCAACGACTTCATAGCGTGCACCTTCGTTAGGCCGCCCCGGCATCCAAGGACTTCGTTCCCGATGGAGCGACCGCGGCATCCACTTCGACGGGCACCTTGAGCGTATTGGAAATGATGCAATACCGCTTCGCCGTCTCGACCATCTTACGGGCTTCTTCCAGGCGCTGAGGCGGAGCCTGGATCTCGACATGAATCGTAATCCGAGTGAAGAGGATCCCTTCCCGGGTCTTCTCGAGGGTCCCCTCGGCCCGGCTCCGGTACTGCGCGATGACCAACCCTACCTTCTTGGCCAGGACCATGTAGGTCGTCATGAGGCACAGATTCGCCGCCGAAAGGAGCAGATGCTCCGGACTCCACCATCCGGGCTCCCCGTCAAACTCCGGTGGGGGTCCGCCGACCAGGACCGGCCGAGCGCCTGACGATAACGCCGCCCTTGATCCCTCTTCCCAGACCAGCATTGCTTCATAATAGTGCGGAAAGGGCTGACTCATCGTTCACCTCTCCTTCCTTGTAAGATCAAATCCGTTCAAGAGCTTGTTCAAGATCTGCAATCAAATCTTCCGAATCCTCAAGCCCGACCGACAACCGAATGAGCCCCTGGGAGATTCCGAGCGCAGCCAGTTCGTCCGCACCATACGAGCGATGGGTCATGCTCGCCGGGTGCTCGATGAGGGTGTCGCAATCGCCCAGACTAACCGCGATTGCGATCATCCCGAGGGCATCAATGAATTTCTCGCCGGCTGGACGTCCCCCCTTGAGCTCAAAGGAGAGGACTCCTCCGAAGCCGGACATTTGGGCACGGGCGACCGCGTGCTGGGGATGGCTCCCCAGCCCCGGGTAGAGGACTCTGGCTACCTTGGAGTGCCCTTCGAGAAAACGCGCCGTCGCCAGGGCGTTCAGGGCATGCCGGTCCATCCGGACGGGCAATGTTTTCAGACCTCGGAGCAGGAGCCAAGCCGTAAACGGGCTCATGACGGCCCCCATCTCCTTGACGCCGGTCTTTCGCACCGCGGCCATCCGTTCCTTCGCGCCTACGACCACGCCTCCCAGGGCATCGCCATGACCTCCGATGTATTTTGTAGCGCTGTGAACCACGACCTCGGCCCCAAGTTCCAGCGGACGCTGGAAATAGGGCGTCGCGAAGGTATTGTCGACGACGAGCGGAAGCCTGTGATCGCGGGCTACGGCGGCGACTGCTCGCAGATCGACGACACAAAGGTTCGGATTGGCCGGAGTCTCCGTGTAGATCACCTTCGTGTGCTCATCCACCGCCGCGGCGAAGCGCTCCGGGTCTCTCGCATCGACATAGGCGGCCGCAATGCCCATGTCTTTGAAGTGCCCTTCGAACAGCGCGTGAGTCCCCCCGTAGAGAGTCCTCGACGCGAGAATCTGGTCGCCCGGCCGGAGATAAGAGAGCAGCGTCATCGCCACCGCCGCCATGCCCGAGCCCAGGGCCACAGCGTCCCCTCCCCCTTCCAGGCTCGCCATCTCGCGCTCGAAGCCGTCCGTCGTGGGATTCCGGAGCCGGCTGTAAACGTAGCCCGGATCCGCTCCTGAGAATCTCGCCGCTGCCGTGGCCATGTCGGGGAATGCGAAGGTCGACGTCTGGTAAATGGGCGGGGAGATCGCGCCCGTCGCGGAATCGGGACCGCCCGAGCCGTGGACGCAGCGGGTGGCGAAGCGGGCCTTACCTGGATGTTGGGGCTTCATCGTTTCTCCTTCAGTGCGCCGCGTCATTCATGATGGCGATGATCGTCTCTTCCACATCGGAGGCGACTTTCTGAAGCTCCGCCGAGCTGAACAACTCCAGAAGCTTCGTCGGACGGATGGTGGACAAGCGGACCTTTCCCTCCTTCGTCTTGTAGATGGAGATTCGACACGGAAGGGCGGTCGAAATCTCGGGATTCGCTTCCAGAGCCTGCTTCGCTTTATGGGGATTGCAGACCTCGAAGATGAGGCACTCCCCTCCGTAGTCGACCCCTTTCTCCTTCATCTTCTCCTTAAGATCGAGCACCGATAGGACGCCGAACTTCCTGGCCGCGCAGGCCTTGGGGACGTCTTCCCTCAGTGTTGAGAGGGATTTGTTGGAATCCACAGTATGGAGCATGGGTTGGCCTCCAATCACAATCCCAGCCGCAGCGTTGATGGCGCGGCGGGCCTCAGCCTTCCGCTCCGGGAACTCTACGTCTGCAGTTGAGTGCATTCCTCTGCCTACAGAAGAGCAAAGGATATGCCTGACCGACGCACGGGGAAACACCCTGACCGACTCCGCAGGGCCGAAGCGGGGGGAGGACTTTTCCGCACATGTGATGGAATTTCCGACCCCGAAAGAGTGTGGGGGGCGAGAACGTACGCCAGCAGGGGCGGTGAGCGCCTGGGCCGGTACTTGAAGTTGGTTCCTGTTTTCCCGTCCCCAGGTTCTTCATCTTCTGGGGGTCAGGGGGACGCGAAGCGATTGCTAGAAGGTGACAACCTTCTCGCTCTCCCTGACGATCTCATAGAGGTCCTTCATGGTGGAGATCGGGCACATCTCCGATTCCGCCTGGTCCCGGGACTTGATGCAAGTGCCGCAGGCGTCGATCTTGCCTCCGCCTTTCAGGAAGGCATCGGCCTGACCGACGGAATTGAACTTGTCCGTACTGACATTCTGGAATTCGACTCCCTTACCGATCAGGAAGACCCTGACCTGGTCCTTCTGTTTTAGACTGAAATTCGCAAACCGCAGGGCGTTCCAGCACGTCTCAGGATCATTACTCGAGATGATCACTCCCAGCTTCATGTTCCACCTCGTTCAGCACTATTGCCCGATGAGCATTGCCAAGGAAGCCCCGCCGGATGCGTCATGCCTGACCGATACGCATTAGGAAGTTGCCGCACTTATGCCCTTCCCTGCCAACCTTACGATCGATCGTAATCCGCCTAGACGCGCCGATTCTGAAGGCAGCCTGTCGGGAACCGTCGCCGCTGTCGACGGGCTTGCAGAGTTGGGTCTATTTCTGAGTCGCGGGGGGCTCGAATCCGGACGCTTGAAAGGCTCGCCCGCCCGTTTCAGGGGAGGCCAAGTACCGGGCGAATCGCATGGCCGACTCCGCTTGGGTACTACTCTTGAGAAGCCCGACGGTGACCCGGGCCTCTGCCCCGACGAGTTCGCCAAACGGCACCTCTTCCAAGTCTGTCATTTGGCTGATCAGCACGTCCCAAATAAATCCGGCGTCGATGCTCCCGAGCTTGATCGCCGCCGCGACTTCGTTGACGGTACCAGTGAAGACGCATGTGTGTTCGGCGACGCGATCCCAGCGTCCCGCCTTCCTTAGCGCCTCCCGTACGAGTTTCCCGGCGGCTGCAGAATCGGGATTGACTTGGCCGAGTTTCACGTCCGGCCGCAGAAGATCTTCGAGCGAGCGAACCCCCTTGGGGTTGCCCTTTTTAACCGCCAGCACGGCGCGCATTCTGGCCAGCGGGTAGTCCTCGCCGATAAGCCCCTTCGTCCGGGCGAGTTCCACGAACGATTCGTCGCCGGGCAAGTAGAGGTCCCCCGTCTTGCTCAGCTCCGCCTGCAAAAGAAGGGCTTGTGAAGAACCGTACTGGAGCCGTACGGGAATGCCGGTTTCGGCCTCAAATTGCTTGGCTAGCCTCTCGACGGGCTCCCTGAGGCCCGCCCCGCAATAGGCCATCAGAGGCTCGCCGCCCTTGGAATCCCCCTCCCGCCGCCACCGGTGCCACAGGTAGATCAGCACCGAAAGGAGGACGATCAAGCCGACGGTGCCGAGGAGAAACCGACGCATTCGAGCGCTCAGTATAGCCGACCGCGGACGGACATTGCCACCCACGGTCGTCCACGCTGAAGGAACGGGGACCCCCACCGGCATCAACAACCGTTTGTGGCTTCCGTATAACCGACATGAGGAGTACGTCCATGCGAACGATGCACATCCTGGCGGCCTTGGGAGCCCTGGCGCTCGCGAATTGCCAAGCAGTTCGGGAAGACTCGGGCACCAACAAAGCTTTGGCTGAAGGGCACACCTGCAACCTGTGTGAAAAGCCGATCCCCCCTGGCAAGGAAGTTACCCTGATCACGGCACAGGGAGATCGACGCTACTTCCGCTGCGCCCACTGCGGACTCACCGCGCAGGCCTCCGCGGGAGCAGATTCGGTGCTGGAGATTGCCTCGGGGCAATCGGGCGCGGTCGTCCGCGTCCGGAAATCCGCGTCGGGATGGTCCGCCGAACCCGCGTCGGCGGTCTTCATGAGCCTCCCCGAAGAAGGGGGAGAATGCATGGCCCGCCATCAGGCCTTCCCGGACCAAGCCGAGTTCGAACGTTACCTGGGTCACCATCCCGATCTCGCCCGGCACTCCCCGAAGGCCTACACGATTGCGGAGCTCTCGGAGATTCTTTCGGGAGGGCTTCCGGCGGACCACAAGAATCCGGACTCTCCGGTCCAGCTCCTGGTCGTGGGCCGCATCACCCATCTGCCGTTTAAGCAGGAAGTGCTGCCCGAAATTGAGAAGGCCCTCGAATCGGCGGGATCGTCCATCGGGATCCGGTACGTCGACGCCTCCACGCCCGTGGGAACGGCGCTACTCGAGGCCCGGGGGATCACGGAGCATCTTCCCGTAGCGATGTTCCTGAACGGCCGCCGAGTCTTCGAGGTGGAAGGTCGGACGGTAGATCTGAAAGGATTCCCCGGAGGGACGTGGACCGGGGCGGATCTCGCGCTCCTCGTCAGGAACGCCCTCTCGAGCAAGCATCCCTAGGGCGCGAGCGTTACTTCACCTCCGTTTCC
>DATGFI010000212.1:0-5597 GCA_035309205.1 Planctomycetota bacterium
GGTCATCCCGGCGATATAATCGGCGACGGCACGGGGAATCCCCACCTGCTTGGCCCAGTCCTGGAAATGCGGGGGCAGCGTCGCCGCGTTGGCGGTGTAGGACCGGTAAAGTTCGGCGATGAAGCGTTTCGCCTTCTCCGACATGACCACGACGCGGTGATGACGGTAGACATTCTGGTGGAGGAACTGCTGGAGCGCTTTCTTCTGCCGGTCCATCTCCGGGGAAAAACGAACCGCGGCCTCCTTCGCAGACCGGACGGATTCCAGGCTCTCTAGACCGAGCCGCCCCACGTTCGCCAGCGAAGTCTCGACGAGATCCGTCACTTCCAGGTTGATGATCTGCCGGACCGCCGCCCGAACGCGCATTTCACCGGCCAGCTTCGAGCCCTCGGTCGCCCGTTTCCACACGTCGAGCGTCGACAGCTGCGCCTCGCTCAGCAGCCCCGCCTTGACGCTGTCGTCGATGTCGTGGGCGTCGTAGGCGATGGAATCGGCGATGTCGACCACCTGAGCCTCCAGCAGGGGCGCCCACTGCGGATGATACTCGGGCTCGCAGTCCTTGCGACCGGGCCAGCCGTGCTTGCGGATCGACTCGCGCGTCTCGAAGCTCAGGTTGAGCCCCGCGAAGCCGGGATAGCGGTGCTCCAGGATCTCGACGACGCGCAGACTCTGGCGATTGTGTTCGAAGCCGCCGTGATCCTTCATGCACTCATGCAGGGCGTCCTGGCCGGAGTGACCGAACGGCGTGTGGCCCAGGTCGTGTCCCAGCGCGACCACCTCGCAAAGGTCCTCATTGAGGCCCATCGCTCGGGCAATGGTCCGGGAAATCTGGGCCGCCTCGGTCGAGTGGGTCAGCCGGGTTCGGTAATAGTCGCCTTCGTGGTTGACGAAGACCTGGGTCTTGTATTGCAGTCGGCGGAAGGCCGCGCAGTGGATCACGCGGTCCCGGTCGCGCTGAAAGGCAGTCCGGAACTCGTGCTCGGGCTCCGGGTCTTTCCGGCCGACGGAACGGCCGCTCTTCGCCGCGAAGGGGGCGAGCGTCTGCTCCTCGCGATTCTCGAGTTCCTGCCTGGTGATCATAGGTCAAAGAAAAAAGGGAGCCTTCCGGCTCCCCTTTCGTTACCCTTCCTGATTCTTCAAGGCTACTTCTTCACGCCGATGATCTCGTCGATCCAGCCCAGGAGTTCCTTGAGTTCGGAGAGCTGCGTGTCGGCCATATGCGCAATGCGGAACGTCCGCTCCTTCAGCTTGCCGTAGCCTTCCGAGATGACCGCGCCGCGCTCGTAGAGCTTGTCGTAGAGCTGCTTGACGGTGACGTCTTTGCGGGTGTTCTCGATGCAGGACACGGTCGTGGACCAGCAGCCCTTTGCCGGGAACATCTTGAAATGGGTGTTGGCCCATTCCTGGCAATAGGAAGCCATGTCGCGGTGCCTCTTCCAGCGATTATCGAGGCCTTCCGCGAGCATGCGCTTCATCTGAACGTCGAGCGCGTTGATCAGGCTGATGACCGGGGTTTCGGGCGTCTCGTTCTTCTCGTCCATCTTCTTGAATTGATGGAGGTCGAAGTAATGGCCGCGGGCCGGCACCTTCGCGGACTTCTCCATCGCCCTGTCGGAAGCCCACACCACCGCGAGGCCGGGAGGCAGGCCGAAAGCCTTTTGGGTGCCGGCAAGAAGATAATCGATGCCCAGGGTCTCCGGATTGATCGGGACGCCGGCGAGCGAGCTCACCGCGTCGACCGCGAAAGAGACATCGGGATACTTCTTCATGACGTCGCTGATTTCCCTCAGCGGATTGAAGAGCCCCGTCGAAGTCTCGTTGGAAACGAGCGTCAGGCAGTCGTACTTTCCGGTCGACAGCAGCTTGTCGATCTCCTCCGGGCGATTGGGCTGACCCCATTCGACGCCGTACCTGTCGGACTCCTTCCCGTTCTCCAGCGCGATGTCATGCCAGCGCTCGGAGAAGTTGCCGCAAGTGCAGGAGAGCACCCGCCGGGCGCAAAGATTGCGCAGCGCGCCTTCCATGGCGCCCGTGGAACTGGAGGTGAACAGGTAGATCTGGCCCTTGTCGGTGCCCAGCAGCTTGCGGAGGCCCGCTTTGGCGCTGGAATGAATCTTCTGATAGTCCTTGCCGCGGTGGGAGATCATCGGCACCGCGCAGGCCTGGAGAATCTCGGGGTGCACTTCAACGGGTCCGGGAATCCACAGTCTCTTATGTCCCATAAGGTTCAGCTCACATTCAATTTGCAAAGGAGGAGCCCCGTCAGGAGCTTCGGATAAAAGTCCGTCGACTTCTGGGGAAACTTTTCCCCGTTCTTCACGACCTTCTGGATCTGGTCCATCCGCACCGGGTTGACGAGGAACGCAACCTGGTACGGCCCGGTCGCTCGAACATGGTCGATCGTCTCGTCCGCCGACCGATGGAAGTGGACGTTTTTCTCAGCGGCCAGCTGCTCGGGGCCGATCCCTAGGAGCTTTTCCAGGATGAGAGTGTGCAGCAGGCAGACGTCCAGGGAGCGCCAGTCCTCGGAATGCTTCTCCTTCACCTGAGCGGCGGCCGCTTTCACATCGCGCGTGACGAAGAGGTAGTGGGACTTCGAGCCTTTGGCGACGGCGCCGAAGCAGGGTTTTGACATGCCCTCGACCTTGAGGTCTTCAAGCAGGTCGCGCCGCGCCGCCTTCTCCTCCGCGTCGCTGTTGAAAGAGTACTCGCGGATGTCGAACGCCGACTTCGCGGCGTTCAACACCCTGGCCATGTCGAAATTCTTGATGTCATAGCAGAGGCGGTGGGTCCCGTAGATGGTCAAATCGTCGTCCATGTTGACGAGGGTGGCCAGCACGTTGTCCGGCGTCTCGGTGCCAGTGGCCTTCACGCCCTTCTTCGCCTGATCCTGCTTGAAGTTCCAGCTCGTCTCGTAGCGATGGTGACCGTCGGCAATGATGCAGTCCTTGGCGTCGATGGCCTTCTGGATCGCCCTGATCTTCTCGGGGTCGTCCAGTCGCCAGACCTTGTGAGTCTCTCCCAGATCGTCCTTGGCTTCAAAGTCCGGCTTCCCCTGGGCGGCCAGGTCGCAGATCCTGTTCACGGCCTTCTCCGGGTCCGAATAGAGGAAGAAGACCTGCTCCGTGTGGGTCTTCGTCGCGCTCAGCAGGTTGAAGCGGTCGATCTTCGGCCCGCTGTGCGTCTGTTCGTGGGGGAGGATCTTCCCCTTGCCCGGCTCGTCGATCTGGACGAGGGCGGAAAGCCCCTTGCGCGTCTTGACGCCGCTGGGGGTCTTGTAAATCTGGTGATAGACGTAGAAGGCGGGCTTGGCATCCTGGACAAGCACGCCGCTCCGGAGCCACTCGTTCAGCGTGGCCGCCGCGTCCTGGTACTTGTCTCTTCCGGGCTCGTCCTTCCGCAGGATCACCCGAATCAGGTTGTGCTCGTTCTTCTTGTAGTACTCCTCCTGAAGCGCCGGACTGATCTTGTCGTAGGGCTGGGTCGTCAGAGGCGTCAAGTCCTTGACCTTCGACGTGTCGAAATGGACGCCCTTAAACGGATAGATTTTTGGCATTGCTCGCTCCGCAAACGCGCTCGTAGAGCGCTTCATATTGGGGAACCACCCGGTCGACGTCAAACATTTCTTCCGCACGCCGGCGTCCGGCCTCGCCCATCGACCGCGCCAGGTTCTGGTCCTTCAGAATCTCGACCGCCGCCGCGGCCAGGGCTTCGACATCCCCCACCGCCGCGGTCCGGCCGCAGGTCTCGGACAAGACCTCCGAGACCCCGCCGGACTCGGTCGACACGACGGGAATGCCGCTGGCCATCGCCTCGAGCACGGACATTCCGAACCCCTCGAATTCGCTGGTCGACAGCAACAGACTCGCGCCTCGAAGGTGGGACTCCACCTCCGGATCCTCGCCGACGAATCGCACGCTCGGCAGGATCCCCAGCCGGCCGGCTAGTTCCTGGACCGCGTCCATTTCCGGCCCGCTTCCGATCAGCCGAAGCGTCGCCGGGATTCGTCGACGGATCAGATAGAAGGCGCGGACCGCGTCGCAAGTGCGCTTGACCGGTCGGAAATTCGACACGTGCACGATCGCGTTCTCGCGCGGCCCCGGGCCGGGCACGAAGCGCCGGACGTCCACGAAGTCCGGGATCACGTGGATCTTCGGCGATACGTCGAACCACGAGAGGGTCTTGTCTCGGAGGAAGCCGCTGACGGCGGTGATCGCATCGCTGCGCTCGAGGCCAAAACGGGTGGCCCGGGTAAACGATGCATCCTGCCCGACCAGAAGAATGTCGGTACCGTGCAGCGTGGTCACCGTCTTCAATTTCTGGCCCGTCATCTCCTTGGCCAGGAAGGCGCTGACGGCGTGGGGGTACGCGTAGTGGCAATGGAGCACGTCCAGATCGACTTCGGCGACTCTGCAGGCGGCGGCCATGCCGTAGGAGGGGTACTCAAAGAGCGGATACTGGGGAATCGCGATCTCGTGCCATCGGAAGCGGTCGCTGTGCGGACGAAGGCGGAACGGCGACCGGTAGCTGAACAGGTGGACGTCGTGACCGCGGGCCGCCAACGCCATCCCCAGCTCCGATGCGATGACGCCGCTGCCGCCCGAGGTCGGATAGCAGAGGATGCCGATCTTCATTCGAGGATCGCGTCCGCCTCGATCTCCACCACCATGTCCGGATCGATGAGCTTTGAGATCTGGATCATGGCCGTGGCGGGTCGGATCTCCTTGAACACCTCCCCGTGGGCGCGGCCGTACTCCTCCCAGCGGGCGATGTCCGTCACGAAGAGGCGGGTCCGCACCACGTCCCGGAGCGTGGCGCCTCCTTTGGCAAGCGCCTTCTCGATGTTCTTCAGCGTCTGGATCGTCTGCTTATAGGGATCGCCGGGTCCGACGATCTTTCCGTCCTCGTCCGTGGCAGTGGTGCCGGAGACGGCGATTACCTTGCCGATCTTGACAGCGCGCGAGTAACCGACGATCGGCTCCCACTTGGATCCGGTGGAAATGTTCTGACGAGCCATAGACAGGGTCTCTCTAATCGGGGCTTGGAATTCAATGCTTGAAATGCCGCATCCCGGTAAGCACCATCGGGATGTTCCGCTTGCGCGCCACCGAGATCACCTCTTCGTCGCGGATGGAGCCTCCCGGCTGGATGACCGCCGTCGCGCCGGCGTCCAGGCAGGTCTCCAGAGCGTCCGGAAACGGGAAGAATGCGTCGCTTGCGACGACGGCCCCCTTCGCTCGATCGCCCGCCTTGCGGACGGCGAGGTGGGCAGAGTCGAGCCGGCTCATCTGTCCTGCGCCGACGCCGACCACGGTCTCGTTCTTGGCCAGCACGATCGCATTGGAGCGGACGTGCTTGCAGACCGTCCAGGCGAACATCAGGTCGCGCTGCTGCTCGTCGCTGGGCTGACCCACGGCCGGCTTCAGCTCCGCCGACAGTGCGTCGTCCGGGGACTGGACCAGGACCCCGTCCCGGATGGTCCGGACCTGGACCCAGCTGCCGATGCTGCCGGGCGAAGTCCCCGCCTCCAGGATGCGGAGGTTCTTCCCCCACTTGGTGCGTTCCCGAAGGATGTCGACGGCGCCTCGGGCGTACTG
>DATGFI010000213.1:0-6345 GCA_035309205.1 Planctomycetota bacterium
CTACCGCGCGTCGGGCGAGGTCGAAAATCAGCTCCTGCGGCCGCGAGGTCGTTTCACAGTCGGTCAGCACCCGGTCCAGGGCCTTCAGGAAGTAGTCTACCTCGGCATCGCCGATGATCATCGGGGGGATGAACTTGATCACGTTGTTCAGGCCCGAGACCATCGAGAGAATGCCGTGATCCTTGAACAAGGGAATGACCACCATCTGCGGCATCAGTCCTTTGCTCATCTTCTGGATCACCCCCCACTTGATTTTGTTGATGAAGCCTTTGGCCCGGCCGAGCTCGATCGCGAACATCAATCCTTTGCCGCGGATGTCGGCCAGCAGGGAGTGGCGGGCCTTGAGGCTTTCCAGCCCTGCACGAATCTTGGCTCCCATCGACCGCGCATTGGCGACCAGGCCGTCGCGTTCGATGACGTCCATCGTCGCCAGACCTGCCGCCATCGCCAGCGTGTTGTAACCGTAGGTCGAGTGGTGCACGTAGCAGCGCTCGAGGCTGGAATACACCGACGCGAAGATGCGCTCCCGCATCAGGACCGCGCCTACGGGTACCAGGCCCCCGCTGAGCGCCTTGGCAACCAGGAGGAGATCCGGCTCCGCGTCGAACTGCTCCAGTGCGAAGAACGTCCCCGTCCGGCCCAGGCCGGTCTGGATCTCGTCGAGGATGAATAAGGCGCCGTTTTCGCGGCAGAGGCGGCCGGCGTTCGCCAGGAAGTCCCGGTCGGCGACGCGAACTTCCCGCCCCTGGATCGGCTCCGTGATGAATGCGGCGATGTCGCCCTTCCTCAGCTCGGCCTGGAGCCGAGGGAGATCGTTGAACTCGATTTGGGTGGTGTGCGAAAGCGGCGTCCCAAAGCCTTCCTTGAACTCCTCGTCGCCGCAGATGGACAGCGCGCCCAGGGTCAGCCCATGGAAACTCTGACGGCAGTAGAGGATCCGATTGCGTCCTGTGGCGCAGCGCGCGAACTTGAGTGCCGAATCCACCGTTTCGCCGCCGGAGCTGGTGAAGTACACCTTGGACAGGTACTTCGGCGCTTTGGCCAATAGCCGTTCGGCGAGCATCCCGGCCAGCACGTTGCAGTTCAGCTGGATCATATTGGGGAGGCCGCGTTCCATGATCGTGCTGAGGAACCGGGTCACGTCGGGGTGATTGTAGCCCAGGCTGGTCGCCCCCTCGCCCGAGTGGAAGTCGAGGAAGCGCTTGCCCCCCCTGCCCTTCAGATAACAGCCATGCGCCTCGACGAAGGTTTCGTCGAAGCCCATCAGGCGCAGCACGCGCGTAATCCGGGGATTGATGTGCGCGGCAAAGAGATCGTGACAATCGGCGTAACGATCCAGAACCTCGTCGATGAGGGCCTTCACCGGAATTCCCGGGTCGCTGATCGGCCCATTTGTCATCTTCGGCCTTTCGGGTTGGTTTTGCGGGCGTTGCGCCTTCCGGATCATTCCATCGAACATCCAGTCGATCGCCCCAGGAGCCACGCCGTTGGCGAAGCGTAGAAATTTGCTGTCGAATCCCGGGATGACGAGAGACTTCCGTCGCTCGATGCCGCTCAGCACGGCGAGCGCTACCTGCTCGGGCTCGAGGATCTTGCCTTGGGCCGCCAGGTAGGCGGTCTCGCGGGGCCGAAGCGGGGATTCGGCTGCGAGCATCGGGGTGCGCGTGTCCGGAGGGCAGACGACCGTGACACCGATGCCGTGTCGCACCAGCTCGGCGCGAAGCGCCTCTGAAAAACCGACGACCGCGAACTTGGAGGCGCAATAGCCCGCATATCCGAAGATGCCCTTGAGTCCGGCCGCGCTCGCAAGGTTGACGATCCACCCTGCGTGCCTCGCAATGAAGAGGGGAAGGGCGGCCTTCACCGTATGGACGGTGCCCATGTAGTTGGTGTCGATCTGCTCGCGATACGACTCCAGCGGCAGGACCTCTGCGTACCCCGGGTGAGTGATGCCGGCCGAGTTGATGAGGAGATCGATCGGTCCCAGCCGCTGCTCGGCGCGGTTGACGGCGTCGGCGACCTCGCTCGCGATGCGGACGTCCGCGGCGGCGGAGTCTATTTCTTGATCGGCGGCTGTGGCCGTGGCCCGGATCGTGGCGATGGTCTGGTCCAGACGCTCCTGGTGGCGGGCCACCAGAAACACGTGGGCTCCCCGGCGCACGAGCTCCCCGGCGATGGCGGCGCCGATCCCGCCGGATCCTCCGGTGATCAGCGCCCTCCGACCGAGGAAGAAAGTACTGCCCATGCGCCCCCATTACAACCCAGATGCGTTAGCCTAGCCTGCTGGGCAGCCTCCGTCGCTGTCGACAAGGAAAAGCCTCGGTGGCGTCCCTCCGCAGCTTTCTTGGAACCTGGTCGGGGAACTCGTTCGTCGCCTCTCGACGGGGTTGATCGACGCGATCGTGACGGACACGTCACAGCACTCGCATCCCCGCTCCACCCCTCGGCTCCTGGGGGGCGGATGGATCTGCTCTATTCACCGAGCTTGCCCTTTCGATCTCCGTGGCCAGATGATCAGTCCCTCCAGGTGCCCGCTCGGGTGGAAGAGTATTCGATTGCTTCGAACCCTGGGTGGAGGTACAGTTTTTGGGAAACTGCACGGAAATCACGGAGGGCCCATGAGGCGTGGACTGCCTGTTCTGGCCGCGATCCTGGCGCTCGCACTGGCCGGCTGCCTTGACCAGGACAACGAATTCACGCTCAACCCCGACGGCTCGGGCAAGGTGAGGATCAAGTGCGTCGCCGCGCCGGTCAGCTTCAATCTCGGAAAAGAGAAATCGCCTGAGGAACTCCTCAAGCAGAACGTCCGAGAGACGCTGGAGAACTCCGCGGGAGTGGATGCCTGGAGCGACGTGGTCGCTGGCCTCCGCGACGACGGGAAGATGTCCTTCACAGGCACCGCCTACTTCAAGGACATCGAGCAGCTCAAGCTGAAGGTGATGGGTGTCAGCAGTTCGGGCCCTGAACTCGTCGTGACCAGGGGTAAGGGCACGCTCACCGTACAGTGCATCGGGGAGAAGAAGGAGCCCAAGCCAGCCGAGCCTCCCGGCAACATGACCGAGGATCAGATCAAGGCGCGCATGAAGGAGGAACGGGCCAAGTACCAGCAGGGCAAGCTCATGATGGAAAGCTTCCTCAAGGATGTGAAGTTCCACACCCGAGTCAATCTTCCCGGCGCGCTCGGCGAGGTCCACAATTTCAAGAAGGTCGGCGTGAATTCGGTCGAGATCGCTTTCGAAGGGGCCAAGCTTCTCAAGGTCCTGGAGACCCTCGTGATGGACGACGCCTTCCTCCGGAAGTCCATCCTGGAGGGCCGGGACCTCACCACGTCCGGACCGGACGACGAGACTGTGATTGTCGAAAAACTGTTCGGCGAGAAGGCGCCCATCAGCGCTTCGACTCAGGGCCCTCTCAAGCCTGTCTTCAACTACGAGGTCGAGGCGGCGCCCGCGCGGAAGAACCTGCCGGAGATCCTGAAGAAGTACGGCGCGGCGTCCGCCGGGACTCCCGCGGCCGCGGGCGCGACCCTGAAGAGCGTCCGAGTTGCGGGGGTCCAATTGGTGCACGTCGCGGACAACGACCGCGGCTTGCGTCCCTTCAACATGAGCGAGCCGAGTTTCTCGCTGTCGGTCATCGCCGAGCTCTCGGGCGCGGCGCTGACCGCCAAAGAGGGGAAGATCACGAAGGCCGTTGCCGATACCGGGGAGAACATCCTCCCCAGGAGCGACTTCGATCGGCAGATCCACTTTCCCCGGCTCAGCGACGACAAGAAAGCCGTCGTGTTCGACGTGAAGCTCGCCCTGCCCGGCCCCAAGGCCTCAGGCATCAAGGAGGTGACCGGTTCGCTCCAGTACGTGGTGGCGGACAAGACCAAGGAGGTCGACTTGGGCGTCGCCGAGTTCAAGAAGGGCGCTAAGGGCACGGAGTTTGGCGTCGAGATCGAAAAGGTCGAAGCCAGCGACTTCGGCGAGGGACGGCAGAACCTTGTAATCCGGATCAACCTGGCGCATGAGGATGTGGAGTCGGTCGTCTTCTACGATGACTCCGGAAAGAAGATCGAGACCTCCTCTGCAGGCTACAGTTCTTCAGGAAAGCAGTCGGAGCTGACCTTCCAGATGAAAGGCAAGTTCCCACCGAAGGGGAAGATCGTCGCCCGGGTCTTCGATCAGCCGAAGACCTACGACGCCCCCTTCACCATCTCGAACATCGATCTGCTCGGAAGGCCGCAGAAATAGGGCCCCTCTCAGCAGGAGATCCGCCAGGAGTCCGCCGACCGCCAAGATTTCGGCGGGGCTGGAGTCTCGACCGATCCCTTCGGGGCTGTCCCGGGGGGAGAACGCTGCCCCCGATGGATTGTGCTACACTCGATCCGTGATCCTGAGAGAGCTGTTCACGGCGTCTGCGATCGATGCCGTCATCCTGGCAGGCATTTTTCTTCCTCCCTTACTCCCCTGGGCTCGCCCCCAGGAGCTTCCACTCCGTGCCTCTCTCCGATCCTGGATCCGGGTTCTCGTTCTCGGGTGGGGTTCCGGGGCGATGATCGTTTCTTCTTCGATCTGGTACCTGGGGGCGCATGGATCCTCCGGATACCAGGGCTTCCGGGCCCCGAGCTTCTGGTGGGGAATGGCCGGATTCGGTCTTATGGGAGGATTCCTGTCCCTCCTCCTGGGAGTGTTTGCGACGGATTCGGCTCGGACGAGCAAGGAATCCCTGACGAGCTTTTCGGTGGTGTCCACGGCGACTCTGGCGATCATCCTTGCCGTGGGAGTGCCCTTCGCCTACTTGCTCACGTGGCCGCGATTCTGGGGGATGCGACTCCTGATCGGCCCCGGTGCCCTGATACTTCTGATTGCCGCAGCTTCACCAGTCGTTGGGGTGGCTGGCTGGGTCGCGGAACATTTTGGGACACGAAGAAAGGCAAATCGGGGCTAGGAGGGGCAGGCCGAGAGTCGGGCTTTCCCTGCTCCTGGAGGTCGGGTTCCATAAATATCCGTCTTCAGGTCTCTCTTCGCGAAAGGAATGGCGCGTCAGTGGCAGTGTCTGGTCGCTGCCACCAAGATAGACCCACCAATTGTAATTCTTAGGGGGTGTCCGACAGTTAGTCAGGCCTTCTGTCGTCAGGTAGTGGCAGTCGCTCGTGCGGGAAGCGCAGCAGTGTTACGTACTCCACAAAGGATGATCTGATGAACAGGAATCTGCTGACACAACTGGCTGTGCTGTCGCTGGCGTGTCTGCCAATGACTCGATTCTGTGCTGTGGCGTCTACCTCTCCGGAGCAACAGATAGAGGCCCCAAAGCCGATTAACATCTTGATGGTTGGTAACAGCCAATGTCCTACGATCATCGACCAACATCTGCTGGAGAAGCTGGCAGCGTCCGACAAAGGAGGTCGTCCCATCAAGGTCGGATCCTGCGTGAAGGGGGGAGCGTCGCTCCGGTCGCATTGGGATGCCGGGACGGGCGAAGGGACCGCTCGCGGGCTGATCGCCAAAGGGGGATGGGATTTCGTCGTATTGCAGGATATCTATTTCGTCCAAGAGGCTGCGTTTCAGCCCTATGTGAAGCAGTTCCATGCATTGATCAAAGAGAGTGGCTCGAAGACGCTGTTGTTTGGGACGGCTTCGATTCTCAGCGACTATCCCAAAGGCTTCGAGCGGCAGCACGGCCTGCACATCGCAATGGGCAAGGAGCTTGGTGTCCCGATCGTTGACGCCAGCCACGCATACTTCCGTTACTTCGGCGACAATCCCTCCACCGAACGGTTGGAATGCCTCTTCGCCAAGGACCGGGCTCATCCGGGATTGTGGGGCTCGTATCTCTACTCCTGCCTGATCTACAGCGCCATAACCGATCGCAGCCCCATCGGCCTCGCCGCCCCCGACACCATCCCGGCTGAGGTTGCCAGAACTCTCCAAGAAACCGCGTGGGCCCAGCACCAAGAAACAGTCGCTGAGCTGAAGAAGTGAAGACTGTGGGCCTGCGCCAAGAGCATTCTCCCGGATCTCGAATCGACCCTCCCCAAGGTGCTTGATTCTCGCTTTGCAGCTGGGACACCGAAACTTGCGTCCGTTCACCCGGTCGGGAGGGTGAGGAGAGGATGGCGGGATCTCAGGAGCTCCAGATTCTGGGGAGCCATGATCTATCGCGCCTGGTCGGGCGCCTTCTGATCCTGGCGAGGGAGAAGGCGGACCATGATGGCGGTCAGCGCAACGACAAGCGCGACGAGCACGGTCCACAGTACGAAAGTTCCCCACCGATCGGCGGAATCCTGCGACGCACGCGAACCCTTGAGAAGCTCTTCGGGACCCAGTGCTGCCAGGACCCGCTCCGAGGCGGACAGAGTAG
>DATGFI010000214.1:0-8271 GCA_035309205.1 Planctomycetota bacterium
CGCTTCGTTTCAGATCATGGATAGCGGCTCGCCGCGGTGATCTGAATCCTCAGGCCCAGGGGTAGGTAGCGACCCGCGTGCCTCGGAAGCACGAGCAGCGCAGTGCAAGTCTGCGGGGCCTGACCAATATTCGAGTGTTCCGTCTGTCGGGCCAAACCCAGGTCGGCGAACGCTCGATCCGTCCCCGTGGCCGAACAGAGAGGCGCCCGTCTTCTAAGCGGGCCGATGCAGGTGCAAGTCCTGCCGGGGATTCCAAGCTCTTCACTCACCCCGGTCGCGTAACAGACAGCGCGCCACTCTCCGAAGGTGGAAGTGCGGGTGCGACTCCCGCCCGGGGTCCCAGGTCCCCGTCGTCCAACCGGATTTAGGACATCTGGCTACGAACCAGAAGATTGGAGGTTCGAGTCCTCCCGGGGATACCATGCTTGGCGTTCCGGCCCGACCGTCCTGGCGAACAGGGACTTCAAGTTCGGAGCTCCAGGACGAGCGTGCGGGAACATCGGATGCCTCATGAGGTCTGGGGGCGGGATCCAGCGTTGAAGGTCGGTGTTCCTCGGAATCTCAAGATCGGGACAATAGAACGAATCCATGTCTGCAAAAACCCTCTTCCGCCCCGTAGGGATCCGGGAACTGGAACTGATCCTGGCGGCCGACAGCCGGGCCTTCCCCCCGCGTCTGCCGGAGCAGCCGATCTTCTACCCTGTCCTCAACCAGAGTTACGCGGCCCAGATCGCACGTGACTGGAACGCTTCGGGTGAGCACCGGGCCGGGTTCGTGACGCGGTTCGAGGTCGAGCAGTCCTACGTTTCCCGCTTTCAGGAGCAGACGGTCGGCGCCCGGCGTCACCGCGAACTATGGGTGCCCGCAGAGGAGCTGGCGGAATTCAATCGGCACATCACGGATCGGATCCGCGTCGTGGCGGCGTTCTTCGGCGACGAATTCGAGGGCTGCATTGCCTCGAGCGGGCGGCTGGCCGGCATGGACGCAAGGACTCAGCTC
This sequence comes from Planctomycetota bacterium, assembly GCA_035309205.1. GTDB lineage: Bacteria > Planctomycetota > MHYJ01 > MHYJ01 > JACPRB01 > JACQFK01. Next base: position 1,000 of record DATGFI010000214.1, read on the forward strand.
GAGACGCTGTCGGATCTGGATGACGCTTTGCTCGCGGATGAAATTCGACACCATGCGGTTCCGTGCCAGGCCAACTATCTCTATTGGCGTCACTTGAGCAAAGTCCGGACGCTGCGCGACCAGGCCGCACGCTGATCCGGTTCATCGCCGCGTGGAGCCGGGTGCATCCGGGCATTCCGCTCCCGGGAGAGGAGAGTCCGGGATGAGGATCATCTTCTGCCGCGATTCCCTGGAACCCAGGCAGGTGGATCCGGCCCAGGCGGGGCCTTCGCTGGAGCGGCGGAGCCGACTCCGATGTCATGCGATCCCCGTGCCGGCTCGATCTCCATAGATAGTGGCGTCGGGCGAGAGTCCCCCCGGATATACTGGGGGCCCGAGCGGGATGGAATCCCTAAAGCTTCGGAGGGATGGTGAACGTCGCGCCGCTGATCCTCCTGATTTCCTTTGTCTTGGGGGCACAGGACCCGCCCGTCGTGCCGGCCCAGGAGTGCCGGCCCCGCTCTGGACTCCCCAACTTCCTGGCCAAAGCCGCGATGCCCGGAGCGGAGCTCAGGGTCGCCTATTTCGGGGGATCCATCACCGCCCAGGCCGGCTGGCGCCCCAAGACGCTCGCATATTTTCAGAAGAGCTGGCCCGGCGCCCGCTTCTCCGAGATCAACGCCGCGATCGGTGGGACCGGCTCGGATCTGGGCGTTTTCCGCCTCGCCCAGGATGTCCTCGAGAAGAAGCCGGATCTACTCTTCGTCGAGTTCGCCGTGAACGACGGGGAGGCTCCGCCCGATCAGATCCGCCGCTGCATGGAAGGCATCGTGCGGCAGACCTGGCGGGCGCTGCCCGAATGCGACATCTGCTTCGTCTACACCATCACCGAATCCCTCTCGAAGCCCCTCGTGGAGGGCCGGTTCCCCCGGGCGGCCGCGACGATGGAGGAGATCGCCGACCGATATGGGATTCCCACGATCCACCTGGCGCTCGAAGTCGCGCAGCTGGCGAAAGAGGGGAAGCTGGTCTGGAAAGGCCCGCTTCCCAAGACCGAGGAGGAGAAGCGCAAGGCCGGGGACGTCCTCGTGTTCGCCGCGGACGGCGTGCACCCGTACCCGGAGACCGGCCATGAGCTTTATCTCCAGGCCATTGTCCGCTCCCTGCCTGCGATCCGGGAAGCCTCGAGGTTACGGGGCCCGCACCCGCTTCCGGAACCGCTCCTCCCCTCGAACTACGAACGCGCGAAGCTGCTTCCCATCTCGGAGGCCGTCCTCTCCAAGGGATTTATGAGGCTCGACCCTCAGAAAGACCCCTTCGCCAAGCGCTGGGCGGAACGCCTCTCCGCTCTCCACCGGGCGGGAGAGCCGGGCGAGGCCCTGACGTTCAAGTTCAAGGGGACTCGCTGCGCCATCTACGACATCATCGGCCCCGACTGCGGCCAGGTCGTCGTGACCCTGGACGACCAGGCCCCCCGGACGGTCGCGCGATTCGACTCCTTCTGCACCTATCACCGGCTCGCGACGCTTCTCATCGGTACGGAGTTGGCGGATACGCTCCACACCGTGAAGATCGAGATTCACTCCGATCCGCCCGACAAGGTCAAGATCCTGGCTCAGCGGAAGGAGACCATGGACAAGCCCGAGCGATATCGGGGAACCGCCTTCTATCCCGGCGCCATCCTGCTCGTCGGCGAGCTCATGAAATAGAAGTCAACCTCAACGGCCGTCGGCGGAGCTCCGGCGGCCAAGGGCGTTGATCTCCCGGTTCTCCAGGTATGGCTGGGAATAACCTCTGCGGGCCACCTCGATCATCGCCCGGCCGAGGAGTTCGGTGCTGGTGACGTGATTGGGGAAGAGGAAGTTCCAGAGAGGATAGAGCGGCCCGAGGATCGCATAGAACACGCGATAGAGGGTCGTCTTCGACCGGACCCCCTTCCGGGGCTGGATGTAGCCCGGACGGAACATGAAGGCCGCCTTGAAGGGCAGGCGGAGGAGGGCATTCTCGGTCTTACCTTTCACGCGAGCCCACATGGTGCGCCCCTGCTCCGAGCGGTCGGTGCCGGCTCCGGAAACATAGCAGAAGGTGATCTGGGGACTGACTTTCGCCAGGCACTGCGCGGCCGCCATCGTGAGGTCGTAGGTCATGCGGTGATACGCGGCTTCCTCCATCCCCGACGAGGAGACCCCCAGGCAGAAGAAGCACGCATCGAGGCCGCGCAGCGGGTCTTCGAGGCTCGAATAGTCGAAAAGGTCAGCCTGGACCAGTTCGCGCAGCTTCGGATGCTGGAGTCCGCTCGGGCTCCGGCCCAGCGTCAGGATCGATTCGACGCCGGCATCCTCGAGGCATTCCAGGAGCACCCCCCGCCCCACCATGCCGGTGGCTCCGAAGAGGAGGACTTTCATTGGAAATCTTCGAGCGGATGCCCCGGCGCGAAAACCTTCCTGAAGCGACGGGGCTCCAGGACGCCGGACGGGAGGGACGCGAAGCGACCGGCCGCTATCGCACTAAGGCTTCGTGGCAGATGCAGTTTCTCCACCGGTAGAGTCTCAGGTGATGGAGGACATCCTTCAGCTGCGCCCACGCGCCCTCGGTCAGCACTTCCCACGGTGTCAGTCCGAAGATCCCCAGACTGATCGAGGGGGTGAGCGCCACGACCGCATGCCAGGTGTTCTTCGGGATGTAGAGGGCGTCGCCCGCTTCGGCCCGGACGTAGAGGCCCCGGGCCTGCTCGAACTGGGCCGCCTTCTGGGGGTCCTCGTCGAGCTTAGCGATGTTGATGGTGCTCAGCACCGAGCCCAGGTTGTACTTCCGGGATGGAAACAAGCGGGGGGTCTGGTCGGGCGGGAAGAGGATGAGCTCCTTGGTTCCCTGGATCTGGCAGAACCAGTTGTTGTGGATGTCCAGATGCAGGCCGGTCATCGTATGGGCGGGACCGATGAAGACATATTCCCAGGTGTGCCGCCATCCGGGCCAGAGGGTCCGGATGGCAAAATCCCGGCGCAGCTCCGGGAACTCCCAGAGGATCGGCCAGTCCGCCAGATACTTCCGATTGGGGGGAAGAGTTCGAAGGTGGTCCCAGTGGAGGGGAAATGGCTCCCCGGGGCTGAGCGCGCGCCGCCTCTCCGCGGGCAGAAGACCCTCCGGAAGCCCGGGCGATTGGCGCGACGCCTCGGCCAGTTCCGATAGGAACGGCCCCACGGGAAGGCGCGGGAGAGGACGGGTCTCCCCCTGTTCGACCAGTCCGTCCTGGAAGCGGCAGATCACCTCGCTTCCATCCGGCCGCCGGAGCTCCGACAGTTTCGAGAAGGTCCACTTTTCCGCCGCGGGCCAGGCGCGGACGGCGCCTTTGACCAGGAGGGGCTTCTGGAATCTCCGGGCCGGTTCCCGGCTCAGGGCTTCCCAGGTGGTTTCTTCGGCAAACTCGAAAAGGGGTCCGGTGAAGGACGAGACGGCCGGGCGGTCCTTGGGCGCGACGGATTCCTCATGCCTCATGGGATCCGCCTGGCGGAGAGTTTTTCTTCCAGCGGTACCGCGGGCGTTTCGTGGGCGCGAAGCTCGACGGTGAACGTGCTTCCCTGATCCGGGACGCTCGACACGGCGATCGTTCCCTCGTGGGACTCGACGAAGGACTTGCAGATGGCCAGGCCCAGGCCCGCGCCTCCGCTCGCGCGCGAGCGGGCCTTGTCCGCCCGGAAGAATCGCTGGAAGAGCTTCGGAAGATGCTCCGGAGCGATCCCCAGGCCGGTGTCGGAGACCCGCACGAGCACCTTTCCGCTCCGGCGCTCGATCGCAAGGGTCACCCGGCCCCCGTCATGGTTGTATTTCACCGCGTTCTCGACGAGGTTCATGAACACCCGCCGGAGGGCGCCCGGATCCCCCAGCACCTCGGCATCTTCGCCCCGGATCTCGATCTGGATGTTCCGGAGCGACGCCATCGGCTGCCACGTCTCGCGGGAATCCTCCAGCAGCGGGCCCAGCCGGACCGGCTCCCGCTGGAGCGCGGCCTGGCGCATGTCCATCCGGGCCAGGGTGAAGAGGTCCGTGACCACTCGGCTCATGCGGGCGACCTCGACCTGGAAGCTCGCGAGGATCTCCTCGTACTCCTCCAGGGTCCGGGTGCTCTGGATGGCGGTCTCGAGCTCCGCCCGCAGGGTGGCCAGTGGCGTCCGGAGCTCGTGGGCGGCATCGGCGGCAAAGTAGTCGAGGTCCTGGATGGCCTTTTCCAGCCGTCCGAGCATGGCGTTGAAGGTCCGGACCAGATCCCGCAACTCCCGGGTGCTGCCGATCTCCGGGATGCGCTCGGAGACGTTGGACCGGCTGATCTGCTCGGCCTGGAGCCGGACGGCCTCGATCGGAGCGAAGATCCGCCGGATCGCGATCATGGAGAGCATGAGGACGAGCGCCAGGCTGATGGGGACGAAAACGGCGAGGATCAGCGCCAGTTCCCGGAGCTTCGCCTGGATCGGCGCTCGGCTTCGCGCCAGGCGGAGCGTGTAGGATCCCGATTTCGCGCCGGGGAGGGTATCGACCCGCGTCCGGTAGCCTTCCTCGGACGAGGGGAAGCCGTCCGATGCAAAGAGAGGGCGGTTCTCGGGAGCGAGGATCTGGACCTGGGTCCCCGTCGCCCCAAGCGTGCGTCCGAGCTCGGCGGTGAAGGAGGGCCGGAAGCCCTCCGGGCTCGCCTTGAGCTCTTCCGCGAGCTGCCCCAGGAGCACCTGGCTTTCCCGTCCCAGGTCCTCCTCCAGCTGGCCCTCCAGGGCCTCCCGGGTCCATAGGAGGACGCTCGCCGAAAATACGCCCATCAGGATCATCGACAGGAGCCCGGCGAAGAGGCCGACCTTCGCGCTAAGGGTTCGCACGGTCCGCCTCCCGAAGCACGTAGCCCACGCCCCGCACGGTGTGGATCAGCCGCGATTCGTTGTTCTCCTCGGTCTTCTTGCGCAACTGGTTGACGAAGACGTCGACGACGTTCGAGCCCCAGTCGAAATCGTAGTCCCAGACATGCTCGGCGATGGAGGTCCGGCTGAGCACGGCTCCGGGGTTCCGGAGGAAGTACTCCAGCAGCGAGAACTCCCGATGGGTCAGGGTGATCTCCCGGCTGCCTCGAAGGACCACCCGGTCGAGGAGCTTCATGCTCAGATCCGAGTACTGCAGCACCGTCGCCGGAGTTCCCGATCCCCGGCGGAAGATCGCCCGGACCCGCGCGCGGAGCTCGTCGAGCGCGAAGGGCTTGATCAGGTAGTCGTCCGCCCCTTCGTTCAGTCCCAGGACCCGATCCTTGACGGTGTCTCGGGCCGTCAGGATGAGGACGGCGGTCGACTTCTTCTTCTCCCGGATCTCGCGGAGAATGGACATCCCGTCGCGGCCCGGCAGCTGCAGGTCGAGGATGATGGCGTCATAGTTCACGCCCATGGCCAAGGCCGCGCCTTCGGTGCCGTCATGGCAATGGTCTGCGGCATGTCCGTCTTCACGCAGCGCCCGGCGGATGAAGCCGGCCAGCTTCTTCTCGTCCTCGATGATGAGAATTCTCACGTCACCCCTCAGGTCTTACGGAGCTGAGGTCCTTCCTGCTGGCTACAGTCTAGCATTCGGGCGTGAGGGCGGTATGAACGGTCCATGATGAGATCCTCATTCCCGGAATCCGGGCTCCCGGAGGCCCCCCCTCCGCCAGGGCCGGTTAACTTCCTATTTCCCTGGGAGGCGAGACCGGCTAGGATGGTCCGGTGGAAGGGGAGTGAGACGTGGACCTCCAGAGAGCCTACCGGCGTTGGCAATGGAAGCGGCTGGCCTTTCTCCTTCCCTCTTTCGGCGCCTCCCTGGGAGTGGTCTTCTGGCTGGCCCTGGCCCTGGCCTGCCCCTTCTCCATCCGGATTCCGTGCCTGTCGCTGGCGGTCCTCCTCTCCGCCCTCCTGGGATACCTGGTCCTCCTGACCCTCGCCTGCCCCGGGTCCCGGAGCGAGATCCCCCTTCAGCATGCCCGCGCGCTTCGGCAACAGCTGAGCCCGTGGGGGCCCCTCTGCGCTTTCTCCCTGCTTTGCCTGATTGCCCTGGTGCTGGTTCCGTATTGCGTCGCCCCAATGCCCCCTTCAATCCCGACTTCGCCAGCGCTGGTGTGCCGGATCTGTCCGCCGGAGCCGGTTCCTGCCCCGAAATCCCCGGCGATCTCGAAAGTCGAAAGCCCCGTCGTCGAGGCGCCCCCGATCCTGGAGAGAGAGTCCCCTGCGCCCCTTCCCGACAAGCTCCCCGATCCCAAACCGGTCAAGAGTGGGGATCCCGCCGAGCCGCGACCGCTCGTCCAGGAAACGCCGAGGGCTGCGGCGGTACCGACGGCCCAGCCAGCCCCGACGGCCCAGGCGGCGCCGGTGGTCCAGGAAGCGCCGGCCCTCCCCGTACCGGCGCTTGAAGCGCCTCCACTCCGGGCCCAGTTGCGCCCGGAGCTCACAGCGGAGCCTTCGCATCTGGCTCTCGACGAGAAGGAGCCCAAGAAGTCGGACCGCATCGAGGTTCCGCTGTTCGGAAAATCCGACGAGCCTGCCTCCGGGAATGCCGTTCCCTTCGAGGATCGCCTCGCGCCGTTCCGGATCGATCCGGAGCTCTTCAGCCAATGGCTGCCGTCCAGCGGCTTTCTGTTCGGGCTGACGGTCCGGCCCTACCCGAATGAAAACGATTCCGAAAGCTGGCCTTCTCCGGAAGGACGACTCGACGGATTTCTGCTCGTGGGGTCCGACGGGACCCGCGTCCCGGGGCTCATGCTCACGCTCGACCTTCCCTTTGCGCGGGACGATTCGGTCCTGGTCTCCTGGACGGGGGCACTGCTCCCCGAGCCCCAGGGAGTGGAAGCGAGCATGAGGCCCAATTGGAATCACGTCACGCTTGGCTACACGCGGCGTCTGGCGGGATACTCCAGTCACGCCACCTTCGACCTGGCGGTTTCGGCGGGCGCCTGCGCCGATTTCTTCCGCGCCGCCCAGGGAATCGTCGATCCGGGAATGCATCCGAAGTTCGCCCCCTATGCGGGGCTGGATCTTTCCTTCTGGCAGCATGAGCCCCTGGGCTTAACCCTTCATGTCGGAGAGTCCGTGCCGATCACGGTCGTGGGTTCGGCGTTGGGAATGACCGACGTCAGCGGCCAGATCCGCTGGGATCTGAGCCAAAGGGTCTCTCTGCACGGAGGGTACCGGATGCTCGTCCTGCGGTACAAGGTCGACGACTCCTCGATCCCCGCCGGAGCCGTGGCCCTGCATGACAACTTGTCGGGTCCGATCCTGGGGGTGGATATCCGGTTCTAGG